>CAYICR010000016.1:0-14710 GCA_964361925.1 uncultured Gammaproteobacteria bacterium | reverse complement strand
TTTCTTTGTGATGCGCATACCATTCATCCAAGAGCGCGTCTGAAAGAGAAATCATCTTCAGACCAATCAAATGAAGTCCTTTTCTCTCAAACCGGCTCAATATCTCGCCAATTAAGCCTCTTTGTACCCCATCTGGTTTTACTAATACAACAGTTCGTTCCATAAGTATTAGCGTTTAGCAACTAGCCACTAGCGTTCAGTTATCTAAAACTAGACGCTAGACGCTAGACGCCTGTCTGCCGACAGGCAGGCTATACGCTATTCCCTACTCTACTTTAGCAACTTTTCAAAAGCTTGTCTATCACTAAAATTACCAATAACCGCGAGATTGAGTCCGCTTGGCACAAAATACTTTTTCGCAACCGAGTGCACTTCCTCCGCGGTAACCGCGTCAATTTTCTTCAGAGCTTCTTCTGGGTTTTCTTTTTGGTCTTCCAAAAGCTCCTGAGAAGCATAAAACGAAGCTACTGCCCTGCTATCTTCCAATTCCAAAACCAGATGACCCTTCATGTACTCTTTGGCTTTGGTTAGTTCAGCGGGAGTAATTTCTGAGGCCTTATCGTGCGCAATCTTACGGTATTCTTCTACAATAACCGATACGGCGTCATGCGTTCTTTTCTGATCTACCCCTGCCAAGGTCACAAACCCTCCGCAATCAGTATAATGCTCTGAATGGCTCCTTACGTAATATGCCAATCCTCTTTTTTCCCGTATTTCAGAAAACAACCTGCTGCTCATTCCCCCGCCAAGTACCGCAGAAAGCACCGCAAGCGGATATTTGTCTTTATGATTTACGCCAACCGTTCGCACACCCAAGGCTATATGTACTTGCTCGGTCACCTTCTTTTTGATAAGCACCTTTGCCTTTTTTTGACCATCTACGACTGGAACGCGTGAAATCGTTTTGAACTTTGGCATTTTCTCAAAATACTTCTTTACCATTTTTTCCGTTTCTGCGACAGAAACGCCGCCCGCCACTACAACGGTTAGATTGTCAGCGCTGTACAAACTCTTCATATACTCGATGAAATCTGATCGCCTAATAGATGTAATAATATCTTTCTTTCCCGCGATATCCCAACCCATAGGCGTGTCTCCATAGAGAAGCTGTTCGTATACGTCTCCGATTTTACGCATGGGAGTATCTTCGTAGAGATTTATTTCTTCCAAAATCACTCCGCTTTCTTTATCAATCTCCGTTTGGTTAAAAAGAGAATTCTGCAACATGTCAGACAACACATCCATAGCAGTAGTAACCTGGGTGGCTGCGCACTTGATGTAGTACCCAGTCGTCTCCTTGCCCGTAAACGCATTACACTCACCACCAATGCCATCGATAACCGAGGATATGGAGATTGCGTCTGGGCGTTTCTTGGTGCCCTTGAAGGCCATGTGTTCGAGGAAATGAGAAATCCCGCTATTTTTTTTGGTTTCGTACCGACTCCCTGCCCCTACCATTACCAAAACTGTAACACTTTCAAAAGAGGGCATAGGAATAGTGAGAACTCTGACACCATTTGGGAGGACTAATCGGTGGAAATTCATAAGAAATCTATTGTATCACCATTATCCAACCCTTTCAAGACCGAATATAATGATTGGATTGTCAAGATAACCTTTATTTGCTACTAGCATCTAGCTACTAGCAAATAGCTATTAGCCATGAGCCAGTAGCTAATAGCATTTATCTATAAGATAAAACTAAACGCTGAACGCTGATAACTAAACGCTATCTCATACTGAACACTATTGTATTATTTAGCCTCGTATTTTTATAGGTAAATTCCCATAAGCTCTTATATCTTTTATGTTCAATTTGCTTGTTATAGGACTATTGTTTTGAGTTAAAAGTTCAATGTTCAAAGTGCAAAGTTAAAACTGGAGATTTTGAGGATTTTTAACAGAAAAAGTCTTTACATTTTCTCCAAAACCGGCATTCCAAGTAGCCACAAACCCCGTTCTAACACCTGGGAAACCCCCAGACTCAAGGCCAAACGGAAATTTTCCTTGGCACTCCCCAGTATCGAGTGCCGTGCGTAGAAAAGGTTGTATTTGTGGGCTAAATCAAAGAGGTACGAGCACAAAATTGAGGGGTTCAACCTGATGCTTGCGCTCTGAGCAACTGACGAAAATCGAAAAAGCTGCCTGAGAACCGCCTCTTCCTCATTTTCTATATCAAATGTCATACGAACCACATCAATTTTCAGTAAATCTGATGAAACATTTGCTTTCGCAAGAACTGAGCGGGTACGAACGTACGCGTATTGTAAATACGGTCCTGAGTTGCCATCAAAGTTAACTGACTCGTCTATGTCCAACTCTATGTCTGACCCAACCCCTGTTCGAAGAAACGAATACTTCACCGCGCCCACCGCTACTTTCTCCGCAGTCTCCTCTGTCATGTCTGAGAATTGTTCTAAGATATGCTTTTTGACTTCATCCAGAAGAGCTTCCCCAGTTACCACGTTCCCTGTTCTGCTGGACATCTTCCCGCTTGGCAATCTCACCATACCGTGTCCTACGTGTCGGGTTTTTTGGGCAAGATCAGGAGAAATAAGGGATAATGCCTTTAATAAAACCTTAAAATACTCGGTGATCTCATTTCCTGTCACAATAACCGAAAAATCATACTTCCAATCCCGATACTTGGCAGGAGCCAAAGCCAATTCTTTGGCTTCATACGTAGGCAATCCTAACGAGTTGATAAAAACCCGATCATGAAGTCCATATTTCTTCCCGGGAAAAATAACCGCTCCTTCACTTGACTGGAAAATACCATCTTTGATATGTTCCGATACAATTTGTACTCCCCCTGTGCCCACCTTTGACTCAAAGTAATACCCCTCAAATTTGGTTCCAAGTCTGGCATAAATCGTCTCGAAATAATCGAGGCTCCACCCCTTTCCTTTTTCATACAGCTCCTTAACGCCTGGATTATCTTGTGATCCTTGCGTTATCTTATAAACTTGCGCATTCAGTTCGTGAATCTCTTTCTTCGCGCTTTCATCCTCTTCATATAGCTTAGATCCCAACACATACGCCTGCCCCATAAACGCAATCCTTTCTTTCAGAGACTTCTCTTCAAGCTCATTTATTTTGTCAGCAATTGTGTCATCCTGATGAAAATCAGGATCTCCCTTGGTAGATTCCGGCTCGGAGACCGGAATGACAGGGAGGATAGCCATCATCCCGTACAGCACTTTTGCCACGTGAAGCCCCACATCTCCCTGATAACACACTCTTCGCACCACCGCGCCTTGATATTGGAAAAGCCGCGCCAAAGATTCCCCCACGGTATTGCTATATACATGACCGATGTGAAACTCTTTGAAAGGGTTGGGATCGGTAAACTCTACTATCACGCGTTTACCATCCATTGTTTTCTCCAAAGAATCTTCCCCGCTTTCCAATATTGAATTCAAACGCTCAAGCAAAGCTTTTTTGGAAAGAAAAAAATTAATAAATCCAGGCTGTGCTTTTTCGACCTTCGAAAAAGCAGAATTCTGAGGTATGAATTTTGAATTAAGAATTTCGACAATTTTTGTAGCCAACTCAAAAGGTGAACCATAATTCTTAATTCCTAATTCCTTGCTCTTTGCAAACGCAATCAGGACAACATTGCTCGTAAAATCTCCATTCTTAGTGTCTGTTGGAACTTCAACCACGACCTTCACACCAGAAATTCCAAGCTCTGCCAAAGCAGATTCCAAACCAACGACCAAACTATCCTCGACTGTACTCATAGCCACATTGTAGCACAAAAATATTCCCCCTTTACAACTTATTTTTTTTTGCTACAATCAGTTATTATGCCACTCACCAAGCACAATGGCTTCATCGTCCTCACCGGTACCTCCAATATCCCCTTGGCACAAAAAATCGCAAAAATACTCAAAAAACAGCTTGACGAACCAATTAGTTTTTTCCCGGACGGTGAAATCAGGGTCAGAATTCCCAACAATTTACGCCAAAGAGACATTTTCATCATCCAGCCTACATTCCCAAAAGGCAATGACCACGTTATGCAGCTCGTCTTTATGGTTGACGCAGCTCGCAGGGCATCGGCGCGTGAAATCACCGCGGTTGTTCCCTACTTTGGTTACTCCAGGCAAGACCGCAAGGAAATGCCCAGAGTCCCTATATCCTCATCAGTAGTTGCTAGAATGATGGAAGAAGCAGGGGCCAATCGCATCCTCACCATAGATATTCACTCCGAGCAACAGCAAGGCTTTACCAAAATTCCCTGGGATAATTTATATGGCAGTTATGCTCTGCTTCCGCTTATTAAAAGCAGAAAACTAAAAGACCTCGTAGTTGCTTCTCCCGATAGTGGTGGGGTGAAAAGAGCTACCGGCTTTTCAAAGCTCCTGAATGCAACAGGAATAGCCATCGTATACAAGCTCCGAGATATAAATATAAATGACAAGCTTGATACGCTTGGATTTATTGGTGAAATTAAAGGCAAACATGTACTGCTGGTTGATGACATGATTTCAACCGGAGGAACCATAGCCAATGCTGCTAATTTGCTGAAAGAAAAAGGAGCCAAAAGCGTGCGCGTAGCCGCGGTTCATGGATTATTTACCGGATCCGCGCTTCAAAACATCGCAGGCTCGGCAATTGATGAGGTATTTATCACCGACACAGTCCTTCCCTCTGAAGAGGTGAGAAAGCACCCTAAAATCACCATCGCATCTGTAGCGCCTCTTTTGGCTGAGGCTATACGCAGAATCCGCACCGGCGAATCAATAAGCAAAGATTTGATTCTGTAGGGGTTGTCACTCTGATCCCGAGCGAAGCGAGGGGAAGAATCTCGTCATTGGTAGCCTCCAGGGTCTCACCTTGGAGCCTTCAGGATGACATCAGGGACGAACGATCCACGTCTTCCCATCGCTTACCACTTCTATATCACCCCTCTGGTCTGTGCGAAGCAAGGGTACGGAGAAATCCTTCAAAAGTTGGAGCGTCTGTTGCGCGGGGTGGCCAAATTTGTTCTTTCTCCCCGCAGAAATAATCGCCAGCTCAGGCGAAGTGACCTCAAGCAGCTTTTTAGTAAGCCCATTCTTGCTCCCGTGATGAGGAACTTTCAAGACTTCAATTTCTCCCCCACCGATACGAAGGGCTAATTCATCCGTTGCCGGTGGCTGGATATCGCCGGTTAGCAAAACGTCAAACGAACCATACGTAAGCGCAAGCACGAGTGAGTATGGATTGAGAGAATTTACCGTGCGCGATCCCAACACCGCCCTCCCCTTCACTGGTTGTGAATTAACCAAAGACAAACTCTCTTGCGTTGGCCAAAGTGATACCAACTGTATTTTTTTATCTCGCAATATATCATCTGACCACATTACACGGGTACTAATGCGTCGCAAAACAACTTCTTTAATCAAATTATCAAACATCTTGTCATTTTTGCCAATATCAGTAGTCACAAATTCTTTTACTGCATAATTCTTCAGGACTTCGATAAACCCACCATAATGATCTAAATCCGCATTGGTAATAATTGCAATATCAATCACACGATCCCAAAACGGCATATGGCGCGAGAGACAGGAGAGAATCGCGCTATCAGGTCCGCTATCTACCAAAATATCCGAACCATCAGGGCTTCGGATATAAATCCCATCGCCTTGTCCAACATCACAAACTACTACGTGCAATTTACCGTCGTGAAAAACCACGTATTGATACACGGCAAGCGCAATCAATATACACAAAGAACCAATGAGGCTCATTAAGGTTTTTTTCATTCAGGTTTTTTTTGAAAACCGACCACCAAGGCGATTACAAACAGATAATATCCTACGATTGAAATAAAAGGCAATGAGTCAATGTGAAGCGCTGGTAGACCACTCAAAACATATACTACCCTCTCAAAATACATCAAAAAGGGTAGCGAGAGGTAGGTGACCAAAACTGCGAGAGGTTGAAAGAAAAAAGTCAGCGCCGCCGCGGCGGCGCCAATAGCCATAAGTATAGGAACTGTCCAAAGAACTAACAAATTTGCCAAAATAGATCCCAAAGAATAGCTTCCAAATGTCGTGAGCAAAATAGGCAGAGTCGCGACTTGCGCAGACAAAGTAGTAGTAAGGTCTTCGCCAAGATAAGGAATTTTAGGCATGAAACGATCTAACAAAGGCTTAATGTAAAGAAGTCCAGCCGTAGCAGTAACTGAAAGCTGGAAACCTATGTCTGCGATGAGAACAGGCTGAACAAAAAGCATGGAGTAAACAGCTAAAATAAGACCATACGAGGCCAAATACTGCCTCCCAATAATTTGGGAGGCCAATACCAAGATACCCATAATCGAGGCGCGAATAATTGAAGGCTCCATGCCTGCCAAAAATGCATAAAAAACAATACCAGCTATGGCAAAAACAAGCGAGGGCTGACGCTTGAAGAAAATAGTAAAAAAAGAAACCAAAAACCCGCCAACTATCACCACATTCATACCTGAAGCTGCGATCACATGAGTTACACCTGCTCTGGAAAGAGCCTGTGAGAAACCAGAAGACATATTTCCCTTCACGCCAAGCACGATTCCCAAAAGCAAAGATGCGAGATCTGAAGGAAGCGCTTTTGCAAAAACCAAGCCTACCTGTGTTCGAACAAATCTGCTCGCAATCAGGGGTATTTGAATCAATCTATCACTCAAATTGTTGCTCCTTTTTACAGCCTCTACTTTGGGCAAATACATCGTTAATATAGTCTTTTTGTTACTTAGCACCGAGCGAAGCGAGGTGCCAGAAATTCTTACTGTTTTTCTATAATCAAGCTCAATATCGCGAGGTAACGTAATAAAAATTGCGGTACTTGGATCAGGATGTACGGTGATTTTCTGGAAATTACCCGATACACGGGCAGTAGTAGTGATAGTGGTGACAAAAGACACCGTTTGACCATTGGTATAGTTTGATGTTTTATGATAGGTTGACCAGAATCTCAGCGCAAGAATTGCGATAAGCCCAGCACACATAAGAATAACGACAGGCTTGTTCATACAACAAGAAATTACTGATTACTAATTTCTAATTGACCCAATCAATTCCCAATTCAAAAATTATTTAATTGATGCTTATTTAGAAATTAGATTAATTAGGTTAATTAGAGCAATTAGGGTAATTTAATAACTTGTGATCTTTTCTTTTATCTGCTCAAAAACCTTGGATCCAACCACTTTTTTGCTCAGCAGTTCATCCACAGAAGAGTAAGGCCTGTTGTCTATAATTTTTTGCGAGGTGACCGCGCCCACACCCGGAAGTTTGTCAAGCTCAGAACTACTCGCCTCATTAATATTTATCAAGGCGCCGCCGATACTGCCCATATTACTTCCACTACTTACACTACTTGTGCTACTTTTAATATTCTCTCCCTCTTTCGGGATATACAACTTTCCTCCGTCAACTACTTTAGCAGCCATATTGAGTGATCTGCTAATCCAAGCTCTATCCGCATCAACAGAAAGCCCTCCTGCTACTATGAGCGCGTCTTGCACTCGCGCATTCTGTCGCAATGAATAAACCCCTGGTTTCTCTACTGCTCCCGCTACGTCTACTACCAGAACTGCTGAAAAGGTCGCTTCTCCCAGCGTAGCCTCATTTTGAGATACGAACTCGACCCCTGAAGGCTGTGAAAATGAACTTACAGACCATATCAAACCAACTACAAACAATATCATTCCACACGAACCAAGAACAAGCGCTAATCTATTTTGAGGCTGAAAAAGAGGAAACCGTGAAAATTGGGCAAGAAAGTCCATATAGACTATGTGTTAAACAACAAAATTAATGATTTTTCCTGGGACATAAATAGTCTTTTTAACTACTTTTCCAGAAAGATACTGTTGAATTCTTGGGGAAGAGCGTGCTAACTCTTCCACATCACTCTGGGCTTGCCCTGAGCGAAGTCGAAGGGTGTCTCGTAGCTTTCCATTAATCTGAACCGCAATTACCACTTCGTCTGAAACCGTAAGAGCTTCATCAAAACTTGGCCACGGCTGGTGATGAACAGATTGAAATTTTGAATTTTGAATTTTAAATTTTGAATTGAGGAATTGGAATAATTCCTCTGCCATATGTGGCGCAAACGGAGCCAAGAGAAGAACAAGGGTTTCAAGGTGAATTTTTGATAATTGACGGTTTGAAGATGATAGTTTGTTATAATATTCCATCAAATGTGCTATAGCCGTGTTATAACGCAGAGCTTCCATATCATGCGTTACTGCCTTGATTGTCTTGTGCATAACGGAATCAAGACTCGTATCACGTATCACGTATTTCGTATTAGGTATCGAGGGATTATCCCCTTTCATACTTAATACTTGATACTTACTACTTGATACCAGTTTGTACACTCTGTTCAAAAACCGAGACATCCCCTCAACGCCACTGTCTCGGAAATCTCCACCCATGCTGTATGGACCCGTGAACATCAAGTAGCTTCGAAGGGTATCTGCGCCATACTTTCTAATATATTCATCTGGCACTACGACGTTTCCTTTGCTCTTGCTCATTTTCACTCCATCTTTTATGATCAAACCGTGCGCATAAAACCGTGAAAATGGCTCTTCAAAATCAATAAGCTTAAGGTCATGAAAAACCATGGTAATAAAACGAGAATAGAGAAGGTGTAGCACTGCATGCTCCGCTCCGCCAATATACATATGCACGGGAAGCCATTTTTTAGTAATTTCTGAATCAAAAAGGGCTCGCTCTGAGGTCGCTGAGCCGATTGAAGGATAGCGCAAGAAATACCACGCGCTATCAAGAAACGTGTCTGACACATCGGTTTCTTGCCTTGCAGGAGATGAGCACTGCGGACATGTCGTCTGATAAAATTCCGGATGATTGGCAAGAGGCGAAGTGCCAGAACCCTCAGGTCTCCAATCAGTAACATCGGGGAGTGCGACTGGTAGCTGATCCTCAGGCACGGGAAACCAACCAGCCGCATCCCAGTCGTACGCACGCAAGGTTGGACCTTGCGAGGCTATCTCTATCACTCCACCATCTTGAGTGCCAAGATAAGACTTTCCAGAGGAGGCACAGGCTTCACAGTAAATCATAGGTATTGGGGGACCCCAGTACCGTTGGCGGGAAATTAACCAATCGCGTAAATGATATTGATTTGTTCTCTTTCCATATTTTTTTTCTTCCAAAAAATCCTTAATTTTTTCACGGGCAATTTCTGGCGTCTTTAAGCCACTAAACTGACCCGAGTTAACCAAGTATCCTTCTTCCAGCACTTTTTCCTCTTTGTCGACCTCTACGATTTGATTTGGGGCCTTTGCAACGACCTGGATGACCGGTAGGTCATACTTTCGAGCAAAAGCAAAATCCCGATGATCTGATCCGGGCACACCCATAACAGCTCCGGTTCCATAACTGCCGATAACATAATCTGCAATCCAAATGGGAATTTTAGCCTCAGTTACGGGATTTATACAATAGCTTCCCGTAAAAACACCTGTTTTTTCTCGAGTAATGTCGGTTCTTTCTAGCTCTGGCTTGGCTTTCACCTGCTCTAAATATTGTGCGACATGAGATTTCTGAACTGGTGTGGTTAATTGTGCGACATAAGGATGTTCTGGGGCCAACACCATGTACGTCACCCCATAAATAGTCTCTGGAAAAACTGTATATACAACAATCTCCTCCTCTACTCCCTCTACCTGCCTGCCTACAGGCATGACTTTCTCTACTTTAAATCCTATCTCCGCTCCTTCAGACCGCCCGATCCAGGCTCTTTGGGCAACCTTCACTTTTTCTGACCAATCAATGGTATCAAGCCCCAAAAGCAATCTGTCCGCGTAATCCGTTATGCGAAAAAACCACTGCTCCAAATCTCTTTTTTCAACCAATGAACTACAGCGCTCACACTTGGCTTCAACAACTTGCTCGTCTGCAAGCACTGTCTTGCACGATGGACAGAAATTAACAGGCGCTTTCTTCCGATATGCCAACCCTGCTTTGAAAAGCTGTATGAAAATCCACTGCGTCCACCGGTAATAATTGGGGTCGTAGGTTTCCAGCTTGTGCTCCCAATCAAAACCATTGCCAATAGACGCAAGCTGACGATAGAAATTCGCCTCGCTCACTTTTGCCTGCTCTTTTGGGTGTTTGCCTACTTTTATGGCGTAATTTTCACTGTGAATACCAAATCCATCCAAACCAATAGGCTGGAAAACATCAAACCCCTGCATGCGCTTGAACCTGCCGTACAGATCAGACCCGGTGAAAGCATACATATTGCCAACGTGAAGCCCCTGCGCCGAAGGATATGGGAACATCATGAGGTTGTAGAAGGGTTTTCTTGCATTCTTCAGGTCAGGACTGTAGGTTTTGTGCTCTACCCACACTTTCTGCCACTTCTGTTCAACTTCGCTTGGATTATACGCATTCTTATTCATGTGAAAATTATATCACATCGAAACAATCAAGCAATGGAACAATCGCGTAATTCATGCTACTATATAGTCATGACTGTTCTTACCGAAGCCTTATTAATTATATTTTCATTCCTTTTTGTCTTTTTGTGGCAGAGCTCTCCCCTATCGTCCTACACCATACCTTTTTTGGGGTTTCTCATTTTTGTATACCTGCTTATCTCCGCAAAGAGCAAGAAGTTAAGCTATTTGAACAGTGGTGGCAATAAAAGCGTTATAGTGCTAAACACCGCGATACTCCTTTTTATCGTATCCACCAATGGCCTTCACTCTCCTCTTTTTTTCCTCTTATATTTCATCTTGTTCGGAATCGCATTTGTATTTCGACCCATTGTCGTACTTGTCTATGTTCTGGCCATAACTGGACTTTTCTACCCGCAACTGATCCAGGGAGACTTCATAAATAACGTGCTAAAAATCGGATCACTCTATCTTATCGCGCCTCTCGCCTTTTACTTTGGCACTGAATACAAAAAACAAGAAACAACAAGCCAGGAAGTACAACATATCGAAGAAGAGGCAGAAGAAGTGCTTGAAAATGAACCCAACATAAGCCAAGAAGGAAAATCCAAGCTTGAAGAAGTGATTTTGGAAGCAGAAAACATACAAAATGAAAAATGAATATAGAAACTGGCTTCTGGCTAGTGGCTTCTGGCTAGTGGCTAGTTGCTATTTGCTAGTGGCTACCACGGCCTCTGCCATCACCATGTCCAATCAGAGCTTTATCCTCCAAACCGAACTTAACACCGCGGGAGGAATTGCAAAAAGTAGTTTGTTCAAAGCAGACATAAGCGTTGGGCAGACAGTTGCGGGTAAATCCGAGAAGAATTATACCGCTCGCATAGGTTTTCAATATCTTCGGTTCTCCAAAACCTTTCTGTTCTCAGTTACCGACACCCTTATAGACTTTGGCATCCTCTCGCCTACCACCCCTGTTACCCGAACAAGCACGCTCACGGTATACCCAGGATCTGTCAGTGGATATCAGGTGCTCTCGGCCACCGACCGACCGCTTACCGCAGAAAATAACATATACACCATCCCCGATACTACCTGCGATACAGGATCCTGCACCACAGACAGACCCGACAAATGGACTAATATCCTCACCTACGGGTTTGGATACCGATGCGACAATGTCTTTGGGTCCGTATGTAACAGCGCGTTTTCTGACAAAACATTCTACCAGCCCTTTGCCCCAGCTTCAAAAAAGAAAAACCCACAAGTCATCATGGAGAGCCGAATAGCCAAAGCAAAAGGTAGCGCGACCATCACATACAAAGTTAACATCTCCACCACCCAGCCTGCAGGACGATATACCAATTCCATCACTTATGTCGCAAATCCGGGATTTTGATATGAATCAAAACATAACAAAACTACTCATTTGTTCCCTCACCATCGCTGTAGTATCATCTTTTTCCGCTTCAAACGTGTCTGCTGATTTCTCTGTGGGCATTAACCCGCCAATTATGCGCTTCACCGCGACCCCACCAGCCACGATTAACGAACCATTTACCGTATCTAATGCAACAGATTCACCAGTCACCCTTTCAATAGTTGGTAAAGCTTTTACCTCGGTCACCGAAGATGGAAATATCCAATATGTAAACGATATCGCAGGGGCTAATCCTGAGTTCATGGAATATGTCTGGGTAAAAGATGGCACCGCTTCCATACAAAGCGTCACTCTGCCTGCAAAAGGCGAGAAAAAACTCTTTTTGAATATAGATATACCCGCCAACGAACCAGCATCAGATTATTACTTTTCTATCATATTTATATCAAAGAATGTCGGTAGTCAACAAGAAGACTTTACCGGATCCACCACAATAATCGGCGGGGTGGCGATGAACATACTCATGACTGTATCAGGAGATGCGCGCAAGAATAAAGAGCCTGAGTTAAAACCCGAAGGAATTGTTCAGGAATTTTCATCTCCAACCTTTGTCCAAAAAGGACCAATTCCCTTTATTCTGCGCGTAAAAAACATCGGCAATACCCTGCTTACGCCCACGGGAAGCATAAAAATTACCAATATGTTTGACCAATTTATAGGCAAAGTGGATCTGCTCCCCGTCAATATTCTCGCAAACACCACACGCGCCATACCAGACTCATTTCAGAGCCAAGAAGCAACACAGCCCGCGAATCAAGCCTCTAGCTTCTTGCCTCTAGCTTCTGGTTCTATAAAGGCTTATTGGTATGAAAAAGTACTCCTGGGGCCTTATAAGGCCCAGCTTACCCTTTCGCTTTCGGAAAATGGTCCTACCTACACCAGAACCATACGCTTCTTCGCGTTTCCTGCCCAAGCAAGCGTGGGGCTTCTTCTGGGCATCCTCGCCATCGGGATAGTGATAGCAAGAGTAAGGAAAAGACTGGGAGAGTAATTAGCCTTACCAGGTGAGACCCTGGAGGCTCTGGAGGCTGGGCATCATTGCAAGCTAGTGGCTTACTGGCCTCCCCTTCTTGCTTCTTTTCCATAACAAGAAAAGAATGAGAAGAAGAATAATCAGAATCAAGATAATCCAATATATCCACGTATATCCCAACGCCAGAGCCAGGACATTGACTGTTTTGGAAGTTTCTGGCTTTAAGGAGCTCTGATCTTGATAACGGGCGACTGACGACATTTTGTATGTTCCAAAACCCAATCCTCCTATATCAAATATATAGTAACCATCGCTATCTGCTACTGCATGCATTGGCCTTCCCTGATCCATAGTCAGAGTCACTTGCGCTTGAGGCATGGTGTACCCTACGGCTTTTACTGAAAAACCACGAGAAATCCTCGGACTACTCAATCCAAGCGTTGGGGGAAGAAAGAGGTTGCGTATTTCAACGCTTGAAACTGCAGGAGAAATCTGTTGACAAATCTGCGATTCCCTGTCTGGAACCTGATCGTTCAAACTCATACAAAAGCCATCAAACCCCTCATTTATCAGAACGGGCGTCATGTCAAATCTCCCCTGCTCATCAGCAATAGTTGAGATAAGAAATGTCTTGTCCTTTGCCAACAGGTTTACCACACCCAAAGGTGTGCCTATTCCTGCTACGTGAAGCTGAAAGGATCCAACTTGAGCTTTTACTTTAATTCCCGAAGATTCTGGAATCGGAGCAACAGCCTCCAAAATGGCATAATTCCCGAATAAAAATATAAATAGAACAAACGCTGTCATGCCAATTCCCATTTGACAAGAAAAATGCTTCATAGTAATATCGTTCCACCCTCTACTTTCTCTACTCGATCTACCTTCTCTACTCTAATCTACTACTCCCTAAATTCAGTATATACACATTTCCTTTATGAATACAATCCAAAGTAAGTTTCAAGAAGGTCTGTCACTTCACCGGGCTGTGTGCTAATTTTACAGATTTGCAAAAAACCAAATATTCTTCTTCGTAAAATAAGCGTCTATAGTATTTTAGCCTCACCATCCTATACACAAAATACATAATTTTTACGAAAATATAAAGAGATAAAAAGTAGGTGATTTTTACCAGCTATAGGATATGTGTTTAGATTGATATAGTTTGTTGTTAAAATGTGCGTGTGAAAATACGAATTTTTATAGAACAAAAAGTGTCGTGGATAAAGCAAGGCTATACATCTTCCTCTTTTCACAGAAACTGAACCTAATTAGCTCCCTATCAAACAATATCAACTTTAAGGTGAGCAAAATCCTATAGGGTATTGACAACGGTTAAGATGTTATTTATGCTGGATATAGGTCAGAGAAAAATCGTATAAGGTGTATAATCTCGAGCCTACAAATAGATATGACAGATTTCAACCCAAGACAACTTATCATTCACAAAAATCATCACCGGGAGTTATTGGACTCATCTTCCTTCATGTGGATTGGAAGCGCCATCACCCTGAGCTTTGTAATAAGCCAAGTGTACCTGACACTTTTTCGATAGCCTTATATCGAAAATAACCGTACTGCCTTATGGATCTGCTTGAACAGTTCAAAGAATTTATTCTTAATCAGAAGAATAAGCCCTCATCGGCTACTGTCAAAAACTACAAAGCTGACGTTGGACAATTTATCACCTGGTACCAGACATACTACAAAAAATCTTTCAAACCTGCGCATGTTACTCCAGACATGCTCAAAACATATCAGACTATCAAAAAAACCAAGATATCCAGTAGTTCTGTAGAGCGACACCTCTCATCTTTACGAAAATTCTTTCATTTTCTAAAAATCGAGGGCCTCGTCCGCCTCTCCCCCTTCGAGCCAGAAGCTAGTAGCCAGA
>CAYICR010000015.1:13216-15155 GCA_964361925.1 uncultured Gammaproteobacteria bacterium | reverse complement strand
TATGCGCGAATCATGCGATCAAGTTGTTCTTTGGAGGGGGGTTTGGTGATATCGATGTAGCCGTCCTCCCGATTTATGTGTGGACAAGAGCTTGCCAGCTTATCATCCTGTGGTTTTAATTGTATTTTACCCGTAACACAATCGTTAATAATTGAGGTTATATGTTGTGCGGAAATTTTGAATAATTTTTTGACCAAATCTTCAAATGTATCTTGAGATGATAGTTTGTAGTTTATAGTTTTTAGTATCGGTCCATGATCTACCTCTTCATCCATTTGTATGAAGGTAATACCTGTGGTGGTATCGCCGTTTAGAATAGCGGTTTGAATAGGAGATGGACCTCGATATTTTGGAAGGAGCGATGGATGGATGTTGATACATCCATATTTTGGAATGTTTAATATTTCTTTTGAAAGAATTTTTCCATAAGCAGCAACGACAAATACGTCAGGATTAAGATTGTTTAATTGTTCGATTGATTCATTGTTGTACGAAACAACGTCAAAATGTTCTTTAAGCTCATCCAATACCGGTTGGACAAAGTTGGGAGTACCGAAAAAAACTACACGCATAATTTCTAATTATTCTAATTTTTAATTGACCTAATCAAATTCCAATGACCCAAGTTTTTGTGCATTTTTGTCGTTGGTCATTCTTTAGAAATTAGATCAATTAGGTTAATTAGGTCAATTTATATTGCTAAGGACTCGAACACATCTTCCCCTTTTTCATTTTTGGTTGATTTATAGAGTTTTCCTTTTTGCTCAAGTACGCGTCTGGGGAAGAGAATGCCTTGCAAATGATCGTATTCGTGCTGAATAACTATGGCAAAAAATCCGGTAAAGGTTTTGGTGTGTTGCGCGCCTTTTTCATCCAGATAAGTTGCGATGACCGTGCTATTTCTTTTTACTTCTCCCCAAATAACATTAAGAGATAGGCATCCCTCCAGCTTCTTTGAAGCTGATTTGATTTTCGCGGATTTTTGATTTGATTTTCGCGGATTAGATCTGTGCGAATCCGCTTTTAAATCTGCGTGAATCAAAGTAATATGGGGATTGATGAAAACCGAGAATGGCCGCTTGGGATTTTCCCGCACAATGAAAAGTTGCAAGCTTTTGCCAACCTGTGGAGCAGCCAATCCTACGCCCACGGGGTCTTTTGTTCTCGCAAGGGTTTCTTTCATGTCATCGATAGTGCGCGTAAGAGGCGCGTCTATTTTCTCCACCTTTTTAGCTATAGACGAAAGAACTGGATGAGGCGCTGTGATAATTGGTAAAATCATGAGTGTATTATATCACGAATTCCCAACTTGTACTATGGGTTGCGGATTGATATAATGTGTGGCTATGGGTTTAGAAAATAAGAGACCAGGATATGATAAGGGTGTTGCGCAGAGAGTAGCAGATGCAGTTTCGAGGGGGGCATCAAGTATGGAGGAGATAAGGCGCGTAGCAGGCGTGACTAGTGCCCAGATTGGTAATGCGCGATATGCTCTTGGACACAGAGGGATAGTTGTACCACGAGTAAATTTTGATTCTAGGGTAGTTCGCGATAGACTAAGAGATCCTCATCTTTCCATCGAAGAAGGGAAAAATATCATGCATCAGGTATCCGACTCTTTTTGCATACGGCACACTCGTGGTGAAGATGCTCTTTTTATAGCGGTCCGTAGTTTTTTTCGTCAGGAAGTTTCTATTCATAACGGAAGAGATCTTCAAAGTTTTCGGGAGATTCTTATGCAAGCTGAAATTCCATTGCGGACAATCTCTCAAGAGATTAGGCATGGTCCACAAAAAGGAATCCGTAGTGTAACTGTTTTTCCCGCCGTATTTATCGACAGAGCCAGAACAGCGATCCAGACTGCGTTTACTTCTGTTGGGGGAGATCGGTAAAACCCCACGCTTTTAGCGTATCCTTGGCTTGCGTAACTACCTCTTGA
>CAYICR010000015.1:6669-13116 GCA_964361925.1 uncultured Gammaproteobacteria bacterium | reverse complement strand
TCTTTTTTCATCGCAACTGTTTCTTCAAGGGTGGTTACCGCGCTGGCTGTTTCTCCGTTTTGTCCCTGCAAGATTCCCATATTGTATGAGACTTTTGCATCGGTTGGAGCAAGCGTGTGGGTTTGCTGGATTGCGGTGAGGGCTTTTTTTAAGTATGACTGGTCAATTTGTGAGAGAGCGTAAAGAATGCGTACGCGGGTTTTCCAAAAGGTTACATTGTTAGGGTGGGAAGCTACGATATAGTCGCTTAGCTCTTCTGCATTTTTTGCCAGTTGCGCCGCGGCAGTGGTTTCTTTTGCATCAAAAAGCGCTACAGATAAAACAGCGATGTTATACGCGTATTCGTCCTGAAAGATTGGTTCTTCGGGGCGCAGAGTTATAGCTTTTTGAAGCTGGGGGTAGGCGAGTTGATATGAACCGCTTTTGTTGAAGTTGTATCCTTTGGAAAAAAAAGTATCTGCGTACCAAAAACGTACCGCAGTAAGTAACAGGTAGCAAGTAGTAAGTAGAATTAAACCAGTACTGCCCCACTTCAAAATTCGTATCACTTTTTGTTTATTACTTATGTTCCATGCGTATGTTTTTTGGGGATCGATAAGATTAAGCAATATAAATACACATGCGGGGATGAGGAAAAAGTAAATATTGATAACCACGACCGAAAATCCAACGAAATTGGAGACGAGGATAGATATATATGCAGCAAGGAGACCGAGGGGTAAATTTCTAATTGATCTAATTTCTAATTGATCTAATTGGGGTTTTGAATTTGGGATTTGTTTAGAAATTAGAAATTCTGATTTAGAAATTTGCTTGATTGAAAGAAAGATAAAGGTTCCAATCATCAGGAGATATGAACCCAGACCAAAAATACCGGTGGTTGCCAAGTAATTAAGGTACTCATTGTGTGCTTTGTTGTAGAGAAAATCCCATTCAGAGGTGAGGTTATGACTGACTGGCCGATTGGCATAGTAGGCAAAGGCAAAGGTTTCTACTCCTGTGCCAAAAATGGGGTTTTTTTGCCACGCGCGAAGCGCTCCTTCCCACACAATTTTTCGAATGGTTCCTGAGTCAGTTCCGCCAAGTTCGCCAAGATTGGCTTCTGGCTTCTGGCTTATGACTCCTTGCTTGCTAGTAGCTAGTTGCGAGATGCTAGAAGCTATAGAAGGGAGAGTAAATCGCTCAAGTGAACGGATAGGGACGCCGACTATGAATGCGAGTAGAACAAATACGAGTGAGAGCAGGATTGTGATTTTGGCATACGGTTGTTCCAAGAGATTTTTAAGCGGGAGTGTTTTTCTGCTTTCATACACAGGCTTGGCGACTAAGAGAAGGAAGAAAAGGCCAAAAGCGACAACAAAACCACCAAACCCAGATTGCGAACCAGTGAAGATGAGGGAGAGATAGAACAATGTAGAAAGTAGAAGGTAGAAAGTAGACGGTAGAGAGAGCGAGTTTAGTCTTATACTTAATACGAAGGAAGTGGTGATGGATAGCATGATTGCGAGATATGCGCCAAGCCAATTGGGCTGGCCAAAGGTAGAAAAAATGCGTACTTTTGGTTGAAATGCATCAGTCCAGCATGATACATCAAAAGTTCCGCGGAGCAAAAGACAGGTGGGATCATAGCCAAAGTGGCTCGGTAGTCCCCAGAGCGCGACAATAGCTCCCGAGAAAAGCCCAAGACCAAGCAGTCTTTTTACCAGAGTTCCTGTCGCGGTGATAGTTATTTGAAGAAAGCTGATAAGGACAAAGAGTACAAATATACCTGGGATTGTCTTGGACGCGATAAAAAATCCAATAATGAGAGTGAGGAGGGAGAGACTATAGGAAAGAGGGGTAAGAAGTTTCAGATTTTTTGAAATTTTCAACCCGGTAATAGTATCCAGCTCACGGTAGTTGCTTATCAACGCGTAGTATAAAAGCATGTAGGTAATCGTCGAAACCAATCCTCCGTTAAAACGGGTGTAGTATCCCCAAAGCGATATGTGCAGATCCAAAGAAAAAATAGTAGAAATAACTTGAGAAAGAAGAAAAAGGAGAATTGGGATATCGAGTGGAGTTTTTTGTATCGTGAAAGTTCCTCTTAAAGCCACTTTGAGCAGCCACAAGCCAGTGATGACAATCGTGAGCCCAATCGTGAGCCACATTTTATTAAATTCAAAAAGTTCGTGGGTGTTGCTGGAGAAAGTGAGGGGCACGAGGAAGAAAAGTCCGTAGAAGCAGTAGAGAATGATATTGTTGCAAGCCAATATGATTTTTTCTATCACTGTCATATTGTAGCATATAGGACAAGGTGGTAGAATGAACTAGCGTTTAGCAACTAGTCGTTCTCTATGAATATTCTTGATAAATTCTTTTCTCTTTTTTCCCACGATATTGGTATTGATTTGGGAACTGCCAATACGCTTGTATGGGTGCGGGGAAAAGGGGTAGTTATCAGAGAGCCCTCGGTGGTAGCTATGCATAAAAAAACCAAGAAAATAATTGCTATCGGAACTGAAGCCAAGAAGATGCTTGGGAAAACTCCTGCAAATATTATTACGATTCGGCCACTTCGTAGCGGGGTGATTTCTGATTTTGATGCCACGCGCGCGATGATAGCGCATTATATCGAGAGCGTGCATGACGTTGGGAGATTTTCAGCGGTGTGGGCGCGCCCCAAGGTGGTTATTGGTATTCCATCCGCAGTTACCGAAGTTCAGCGTCGGGCAGTTTGGGAAGCAGCTCTGGACGCGGGAGCAAGAGACGCGTATCTTATTGAAGAACCTATGGCAGGAGCAATTGGAGAGGGTGTTTCGGTTTTTTCCCCCAATGGGGTGATGATTGTAGATATTGGCGGAGGGACAACTGAAATAGCAGTGATTTCTCTTGGCGGTATTGTAGTTTCAAGGTCGTTGCGCGTGGCAGGAGACGAGATGGATCAGGCGATTTTGCATTATATTCGATTGAAACATGGGCTTATTTTGGGAGACGCGACTGCTGAGGATGTGAAGATAAAGATAGGGAGCGCGTACAAAAAGAGTTCAAAGTCCAAAATTAAAAATTCAAAATTATCAACAGAAGAAATCAGTGAAAATCAGCCCAAGACTCGGCGTGAATCCGAGGAGGAGCAGATGGCGATTGTAAGAGGCAGAGATATTGAAAGTGGGTTGCCAAAAAGTCTGCGCGTTTCTGAATCAGAAATTCGGGAAGCGCTTTCTCCGGTGTTGACTCAAATTATTGAAGGAATTGCCCAAGTGCTTGAAGAATCACCTCCTGAGCTTACGTCTGATATTTTGGAGCACGGTATTTTACTCACTGGCGGGGGCGCCTTGCTGGGAGGGCTTGATCATCTGATTGTAGAGCGAACACACATGCCGGTTATTGTGTCTGATGAGCCTCTTCTTTCGGTAGTAAAGGGTACGGGAAAATTATTGGAGGATGATGCGTTGCTTGCTCGGGTGAAAGTAACAGGTGGTCTTAGGTAAACACCTTCTTATGAAACAAAAAAATTCATTTCTTCCTGTGACAGTAATATGTTTGGTAATTGCCAGTCTTTTGTATGTATTTGCCCCGCGCGGTGAGGGATTTTTTTCGGTTCTTAATTTGATTATCCGTCCCGTATTGAGTCCGTTTGGAGCCTTAGGAACAAATCGCTTGAGCGAACTTGACACGGTGAAAGCAGAAAATAGAAAGCTTTTAGAGAAACTGATTACTTTTCAAACTATTATTATTGAGAACAACGCGCTTCGTGATCAATTTCAGACTACATATCCCAAGAGTAATCTTTTGGTTCCTGCTCGTATCATTGGCGGTCAGTCGTTAGTGGCTTTGGTAAATAGTTTTGAAGTAGTGATTTTGGATAAAGGACGTAAAGATGGCGTGGTGGTTGGTCAAGCAGTGGTAGTTGGAAAGTATTTGGTAGGAAAAGTGGAGCGCGTTGGTGAATATGGGAGCAGGGCGATGTTGGTTGGTAATCCTTCATTTTCTTTGCGGGTAAAAATAATTCCAAAAGATTTGGAAGCACAAACAGTTTCGTTTCCCTTGGGTCTTTTGAAAGGGAAAAGCGCAGGGCAAATGGACGTAGAAAATGTTCTTCTTTCTGAAAAAATATCAGTTGGAGATATGGTGGTGAGTGTTGGAGATGAAGATGAAAATGGCATCGGAATCATGCCTGATTTAATAGTGGGAAGCGTTGGTTCTGTTGATAAAAAACCAAGCGCACTTTTTCAAAGCGCGCAAATATCTCCTGGTATAAAGCTAAGCAATAAAAATATGGTTTTTGTGGTAACAGGAGCACAGCGATGAATGCGTTTTTTGTTTTAATCGTCTTTTTATCCTTTATTTTACAAGCTTCTTATACCAGTATTCCTCTACTTCCTGGTGTTTTATTGCTTTTGTATCTCTTTAAAAGAGCGGAGTGGGTTTTTGTGCTTGCGCTGGTGCTTGGGGTATTGCTGGACATTGTATTGGTGCGAACAATAGGGATTTCCAGTTTATTTTTTATTGGGTTTCTTACGATTATTTCGGTATACGAGCGAAAGCTTGAGATTTATACAAAAGAATTTGTGGGTATCGTGTCTTTTCTGGGAGGGGTTGGATATCTGATGATCTTGGGGGAAAGTAACGTGTTGCTTCAGGCAGGATTAGGAAGCCTGATGTCAGTTTTATTGTTTTTATGCGTGAAACGTTGGTTTGCTAAATCAATGATTGCGTTATGAAGCACGGCGTAGCATTTGGAGATTTCATTCATTTTGAGAAACCAGGCAAGATTCGCCATCATTACGATGATAATTCTTTTGAGCGGGTGAGAGTTTATTTTTTACTTGGCGTGTTGATTTTGGGAATGAGTTTTATCATAAGTAGATTGGTGTATCTGCAGGTTTTCCATGGGTCTTATTATCGCCTGATTTCAGATAATAATCGTATCAAGACAGTAATTACCCATGCGCCTCGTGGTATTATTTTCGACAGAAATGGAACACCTCTTGTGTATAATATTCCGGGTTTTCGTCAGACAATAGGTGAAAAAACAAAATTTATCAGTAGAGAAGCATCAATTTCTCTTCTTGCGAAAGGCGAGAAAGGGATAGAGATAGACGCTCATCGTCAGTATCCCTATGGCGAGGCTTTTGCGCATGTGCTTGGGTATGTGGGGCAGGTATCCAAAGAAGAGTTGGAGGATTCCCTTTACAAGGGATACAAAGGAAGCGATGTAATTGGTAAAAGTGGTATTGAGAAATATTATCAAAGTGTGCTTGTTGGTCAAGATGGAAAGATATTTAGCGAGGTAGACAACACGGGGGTGGTTATCCGTACGTTGGGTCAAGAAGATCCCATATCCGGACACGATATTACCCTTACCCTGGATGCCAAGTTGCAAGTAGCGTCATATAACGCGCTTGGTGGCGCCAAAAGAGGCGCGGTGGTGGTTACCAATCCCAGAGGCGAGGTGTTGGCCATGGTTTCCAAGCCTTCTTTTGACCCCAATTTATTTACGCTTGACGAAACCTATAAAACCGCAAGTAATAGCGCGTATCAAACGGTGGAAGCAATATTGGGAGATACCACGGGTCAACCGCTTTTGGACAGGGCAATTAGTGGGGTGTATCCACCTGGTTCGACGTTCAAGCTCGTGACTGGCGCAACAGCTTTGCACAGTGGTAAAATTGACAGAAATTACGAGGTAGAAGACACAGGAATTTTGCGTATTGGTGCTTTCTCTTTTGCGAATTGGTATTTTACTCAGTATGGCGGGAAAGAGGGAATGGTAAATATAGTTAAGGCAATCGCAAGGTCCAATGACATCTTTTTTTATCAGGTCGCGGATTTGGTAGGAGTAGACCGTCTGTCTGAAATGGCTTTTCGATTTGGATTGGGGAAAAAACTGGGTATTGATATAGGTGGAGAGGTGGCTGGAACAGTACCAACAAGGGAGTGGAAAGAGCGGGAAATCGGGGAACAATGGTATACAGGGGATACCTATCATTATGGAATTGGACAGGGCTATTTACTAACTACACCTTTGCAGGTAAACATGATTGCCTCAGTAATTGCAAATGGAGGAGTGCTGTATCAGCCACACCTTCTGAAAAACTCGAAACTCGAAACTCGAAACTCGAAATTTTTATCGGATAAAAATTTGTCGCTTATTCAGCAGGGGATGATCGAAAGCTGTAGTCCTGGTGGAGTTGGGTGGCCGCTGTTCCAATTCAAAATTCAAAATTCAAAATTCAAAATTGATAATAAGAATTTTTTTGCAGTGCCAGAAGCTACAACATCAGCTAATTTTAAAGATTGGCGAAAAGTGAGTATTGCGTGCAAAACAGGAACTGCACAGCATGGAGGAGAAACCACGATGCCACACGCGTGGATTACGCTTTTTGCCCCAGCTTACAATCCGCAAATCATCGTAACAGTTTTGGTGGAAGAAAGCGGTGAGGGCTCCAACATCGCAGCCCCCGT
>CAYICR010000015.1:0-6569 GCA_964361925.1 uncultured Gammaproteobacteria bacterium | reverse complement strand
CGCGTTCGGATGGCTGAGTCATGGGTAGAAGTATAGCACAGACTGAGCTTGAAATCCAAAAATGTACAAGACATAGTCAGTCAGTTTTAAAAACTCCATACTTAAAACCCCGACCGTAAGGTCGTGGGAAGTTTATTTAACATATTGACAATTTTTTGTTGCTATAGCAATAATTAGTTGTATGATTAAAAAGCCTCAAGAGAGGGAATTTGCTCGCCCTGAGCGAAGCCGAAGGGTTTCGATAAAAGGATTAACGAAGGCCATTTTAGTGGGAGTAGGGGCAGGGGTGCTTATTGGGACTGCGCTTATATTTCCTGGAGTGGGATTCTTATATAAAGAGCTTGGGAAGAAAAAATGGGAAGAGGCAAACAAGCGAGGAATTCTTCGATCTACTATTAGAAGACTCGAAAAACAGCGTTTGGTTTCCTGGACGGAGAAAGAGGGAGAGCTTGTTTTGTGTATTACCGAATCTGGCAAGCAAAAAATCCTACACTATGTTATTGATGACTTATCAATAAAAAAACCCAAAAAGTGGGACGGGTGGTGGAGGATGATTATTTTCGATATACCAGAACACGAAAAAGAGGCTCGCGAGTTTTTTAGAGACAAACTAAAAGCTATGAAGTTTTATAGGTTTCAGGATAGTGTCTTTGTACACCCCTATGAATGTAAGGACGAGATAGATTTCCTTCGTCATGAGCTGGGGATAGAACGATATGTTTCCTATGTTTTGGCAAAGGATATTCCAAATTTATCATATGAGCGTTTTAAGTAAGACAATTTTTCATTGCTATAGCAGAAAAAAGTTGTGTATTCAATTCAAGAGTAGTTATATATGAGCGAACGTGAATATTGGTTGGGGTTTAGTCTTTTTTCAGGGATTGGGCCGAAGAGATTTCACCGACTTATTTCTCATTTTGGAAGCGCCAAGAGCGCGTGGATGGCTGACACATTGACGCTTTCAGAAGTGTTGGGACAAGTTCTTTCCGCTAAATTTGAAACTTTTCGTAAAAAGACTTCCATTGAGGCATATTTGGGGCGTCTTTCTCGAAAAAAAGTTGGTTTTATTACTCGCAATGATGTGGCCTATCCTCTTATTCTTGCCAAAATTCCCACAGCCCCTTTTGTTCTCTATATAAAAAGTAGCGCGCCATTTGATTTTAATGCTCTTAATCCCACGATTGCAATTGTAGGGACGCGCAAAATTACTTCGTACGGGAGAGAAGTGACCGAGCAGTTCACCCAAGGTTTGGTATTGGGCGGTTGCTCTATAGTTTCAGGTCTTGCGCTTGGGGTAGATGCGGTTGCGCATGCGACCACGGTTGAAAATAAAGGTATTACCATAGCAGTATTGGGGTGTGGGGTAGATTGTTGTACGCCAATGGAGAATGAAGGATTGTATAATCGGATATTGGCAAGTGGTGGTGCGATAATTTCTGAAGTGCCCATGGGATACTTGCCAACCAAAGGGTCGTTTCCATCCAGAAATCGGATCGTGGCAGGGTTATCGCGCGCTGTTTTAGTTACAGAAGGCGCAGAAGATAGCGGATCGCTGATAACAGCGGATTTGGCATTTTCTTATAACCGCAAAGTTTTTGCAGTTCCAGGGGCTATTACTTCTCTCATGTCAAAAGGACCGTACAAGTTGATTGAAAAAGGAGCGAAATTAGTGACTAAAGCAGAAGATATTTTGAGCTATCTTCATGTTCAAACAATTACAAATGGGTCTTCGGTGAAGTCTATTCGATTTGGGAGTAAAGAGGAGGAAATAGTGGGAAAATTACTCAGCCACCAACCCTTAACCTTTGATCAACTGGTCAGAGAAACTGGTTTATCCTCTTCTCAAATCGGTTCGTTGCTCTCGATGATGGAGATAAAAGGGATTTTGAGAACTAATTCAGACAGCACTTTTTCTTTGATTTCTTGACCCCACACAGCCTTGCTCCTTGACACTGCGTGTATAATGTTCAGACAATAAGGCAACTGGCCACTAGCCTCTAGCTACTAGCATCTAGTTATTAGCCATAAGCCAGTAGCAAGCAGCCAGAAGCAATATGCATCTTGTAATTGTTGAATCACCGACCAAAGCGCGAACCATCGGGAAATTTTTGGGGAAAGACTTTGTGATAAAAGCTTCAATGGGTCATGTCATGGATTTGCCCAAAAGTAAATTGAGCGTAGATGTAGATCATGATTTCAAACCTTTGTATGAAATAATGCCAGACAAAAAAGCGATTATCGCAGATTTGAAAAAATCAGCAAAAACTGCTGATTTGATTATCTTAGCTACTGATCCTGACAGAGAGGGGGAAGCGATTGCCTCACACATTGCGGAGACATTAGGATATAAGGATACTAAGATAATAGGTGATGGTAAAAAGAAAAAGACGAAAAAAGATGAGAATTTAACATCCCAATATCCCAATATCCCAATATCACGTTTTCAGAGGATAGCGTTTCACGAAATCACAAGGGAAGCGATTGAAGAGGCATTATTAAATCCCGGAATTGTGAACAAGAATTTGGTAAACGCGCAGACTGCCAGGCGGGTTCTTGACAGACTTGTTGGATATAAATTGTCTCCGCTTTTATGGCAAAAAGTAAGGCGAGGATTATCCGCTGGACGGGTTCAATCAGTAGCGCTTCGCCTTATTGTAGAAAGAGAAAGGGAAATAGAGAGGTTTAAGAAAGAAGAGTATTTTACAATTCACGTCATTCTGGACAAAGCCAGCATGACGGATCAGGGAGTTGAATTTGAACTTATCGAGATCAATGGAAAGAAAATTGAGAGCTCAGAAAAATTTACTCTTTACGATGGAGAATATGCAATTACCAAAACTGTTCTTTCGACCAAAGAGAAGGCGCATGAGATATTGGGGGATATAAAAGACAAGAATTTTGCCGTAGCGGATGTTGTCCAGAAGGAAATGAGGCGATTGCCACAACCTCCCTATACTACTTCTACGCTTCAACAGGATGCTTCGCGTAGACTTGGGCTTAACGCGAAACGTACCATGAGTTTGGCGCAGAAGCTGTATGAAGAGGGATACATTACGTATCATCGAACTGATTCGGTTAATATGGCAAAATCTGCCCAAGTAGCTATCGCTGAATATGTAAAAAAAGAGTTCGGAGAGAGATATCTTCCAAAGACGATGAGAGTATATTCGACCAAGCAAAAACTCGCGCAAGAAGCGCATGAAGCGATACGACCGACTGCGGTGGGACAGCTATCAACTATCAACCATCAACTATCAAATACTCTGGGAAATCAAGGGTGGAAATTGTACGAGATGATATGGAAGAGGGCTGTTGCCTCGCAAATGAGCGATGCAATCATAGAATCTACGGCTGTATTCGCAAAAGCTACTGGCAACTTGCAACTAGCTACTAGCGAGAAGCCAGAAGCGAGTAGCTACCTGTTCAAAACAAACGGATCGGTTTTGGTATTTGATGGGTTTTTGAGAGTTAACCCTTTTGCGCTATCAGACAAAAAGTTGCCGGTATATCAGGTGGGTGACAAATTGTCGGCCCTAAAGATTGAATCATTTGCGCACGAAACACCTCCTCCGCCCAGGTATAACGATGCCTCGCTTATTAAAACATTGGAAGAAAAAGGTATTGGCAGGCCTTCAACGTATGCCTCTATTATCTCAACAATTGAGACGAGAAAGTACATTGACAGGGGCGATCCTGTTACAGGTACGGGTCGTGCCTTTGTGCCTACCGCGATAGGTAATGCGGTAACTGATTTTTTGATAGCTAATTTTCCTGAAGTTGACGATATTCCTTTTACTGCGCAAATGGAAGATATGCTTGATGATGTGGCAAGTGGAAAAAAAGAATGGATACCTGAGATCAAAAAGTTCTATACACCTTTTGCCAAAAAGTTTGAAAGCGTGAAAGAGAAGGGAAAACGAGTAAAAATACAGGTTGAAGAGCTAGGCGAAAAGTGTCCCGAGTGTGGGGAGGGCTTGGTTATACGGGTTGGGAAATTTGGAAAGTTTATTTCCTGTAGTACGTTTCCTGAGTGTAAATATAGCAAACAGTATGTGGAAAAGACGGGTAAAAATTGTCCGAAGTGTGGGGCGTTGCCAGATGGAAAGCATGGAGAGATTATAGTTCGAAAAACAAGAAAAGGAAGGGTTTTCTATGGGTGTTCGAATTATCCGAATTGTGATTTTGCGGTTTGGAAACTTACCGATATCCCCTAAGCTTCGTAAGAACAAGAATGGATTAGGCTCTAAATATAGTATGTTCATAATTTATTGGATATACATAGTGTTCAATAATTGGAGGCTAAGTTGATTGTCGCTAGAGAGATAGGAGCGCGCTTAAAAACCCTAAAAACAGAGAGATTATCCTGGAAAAATGTATTCAAATGAGTAGGTGATGGACAAAAAATATGTTCAATGTGCTTAAATTATTTCTTCCGGTGTGAAAGATCTAAAACGGTGTGAAATATAAAAAGTATAGAATTTTGTAAACGGATCAAACTATATCATAAGGCAAAATGGGGTTGAATTTTTGAGTGATGTGGTAAGATTCATTTTATGAATAGGTAAATAAGGGGTCTGGCTGTTGAAAAAAGATAAGAGATAAGTTTTTTATTTATTTTATTTTTGTTCTATGTCGGAGAATAAAACTCTTTCCGCCGTAAAGTAAGCCAATCTCTTTTTTTGTATAAATCTACTAGAGGATTCTGACTTTCGTCAGAATGACAAAGTGATAAGCATCGCACAAATTTTATACCTCCTCGCAATAAAACATCACGCGCTGCTGTCGTTTAGTAAATCATTACTTTACTTAGATAAAGAGAACGGAAATGAAGAGAAGAATGAGAATGACTAATGCTTGGCTTATAATTCCCCAAGGCTTATCGAGCTTGGTATTGGTGATAGATGAAATGCGGTGAAAGAACTTAAAAGGCTGCATCTTGAAATTAAACATATAATAAGGAGCGGTGAGCCAGTCAATTCCTTGCGCAACTATGATATTGATGAATACATATATAAGATTCGTGCCAGGGAAAACCATGAAAACAAGCGTATATGATGCGACAAATCCCACAATCACATCTATGCCTGCTTCAAAACGAAGTTGTTCTTTTTTCTTACTTCTTCCATGGGTTCCTGCATCCCAATGGGGAATAAGATCAGCTACTATATGAGAGAAGAATGCGATGGGAAGCGCTATGTAGGGATTGCCTATTTTTGCAGCGATAATTGTTCCAATAAGTGCGTGTCCTGTGGCAGTCATGTCTTTATAGCGTATCATAAGTGCCATTGTAACTACAAACCCCTTGACAATATATATAGTATGTGTCCACAATGGTGTTGTGACTAAGAGCGTTAAGTATACGTTAGGTTTATTGTTCGTTGTTTTCGTCTGTATCGTAGCGGTAAAGCCAGTGTTGGCTCATCATCATGAGCAAGTGCTGGGAGAAGCTACGGTTGCATCAGAACTAGTTTTTCCTCCAGTCACCTCAGGTCCTGGATATATTCTTCCTGATAGTCCTCTATACTTTTTGGATCAGTTTTCGCAATTACTTCGAGTAGCAGTAGCAGGCGATGTGAAGTCCAGGGCTTTGGCCCACAAAGAAATAGCAGGCGAACGATTAGCAGAGCTTCGCATTATGTTTTCTCGCAACAATCAGTATGGGATCCAGACATCCTTGTTTGGTTTGGGATCAGAAATGAGTCAATCTGCTCGTGATTTGTCTCAAGCAAGCGCTCGGGGTGATAACGTACAAATTTTGGCGCGGGATTTGAATAATGCTATAAAAGAACAAAGAAAAATACTTGATGAGTTGATTGATCAGTCAGATGGGGCTCTTGCGTTCCAGCTTAAAGCAACCAGATCTGCTCTTGCGGAAGCAAAAGTAGAGGTAGAAGATAATTTGCCGGAAGATGATTTGTGGAATGAGATGAGTGATATGGTAAGTACCAATGTACTGGAAAGCGCTTCTGATGCAGGAAGTTTGGCGAAAAAATTACAAGCAGACTTAGATAGGCTCAATGCAGTGGCCTCAGAGGCAGCGACGAGGTCACTTACTCGAAGAAATGAAGCGCTTCAAAAAGCAATCTCACAGAAAAATACAGAGTTGATTGCTGCGCAAAAGAAGATATTGGATACGGAAAAGAAAAAACAGGATAAACTGCTTCAAGCTCAGACATCATCGTCGGTAGAGGCGAAGAAAGCGCTTGGTCAGACCATATCTGCAATAGAGAGTCTAAAGAAAGCTCAAACAGCGATAGATACTATAAAAAAAGAATAACTTTGTTTTACTAAAGCGTACTTTACTTGTTTTCCTCCTCAATTTTTAGTATCATATGCTTCATGATTAAATTAAATTCTGCAAAACTGCGAACTACCAAAGTGTCAGAAGACATGAAAAAAGGTTTGAAGAAAAACCCAATTTATATAATCGTTGATAACGTGCTGGATACGTACAATGTGGGTGCGATTTTTAGACTGGCTGATGCAGTAGCCGCGGAAAAAGTGTATCTGTGTGGTGCTACGGAGATTCCTCCGCATACGCGGATTAAAAAAGCCTCGATAAATACGAC
>CAYICR010000014.1:0-15226 GCA_964361925.1 uncultured Gammaproteobacteria bacterium | reverse complement strand
AATGGGAAAAAGCTATCAGATGCCATGATGCCACTCTTAGTATGCTTCCCCGCTTGCTCAAGCGCGATTTTGGTAGACCGAATCCTGGAAGTTTGTCCTGTTCCGATTCCCCTGGTCATAGGAATTTTTGGGTCCATAATGATAATAGCATTTGATTTTATTCTGCTAATAAATTTCCATGCAGTTTTCATCTGTTCCAGCTGTTTGTTTGTTGGCTTTTTCTTGCTCACCACTTTCCAGTCTTTAAATCCTTTATCTATGTAGTCATCTGACTCTTGTACCACCAATCCCCCATCTATCCACTTGAAATTTAAGCGTTTAGCGTTTAGCGTATAGGGTTTAGTTTTGCCAAATGTATAAATTCCCATGGTTTTTCTGGTCTTCATAAGAAGCTCCAATGCGTTTTGGTCTATTTTGGGCACTGCGACTATATCAATATTGCTTCCTCTATCTTTCTTAAACGATGATATAAGGCGCGCAGTTTTTAGATCCATGGGAAGGTTAAGGACTATCACACCGCCAAAGGCGGATTCTGGATCTGCTTCGATGGCGCGCATAAGTGCTTCTTTACTAGATTTACCCAGCGCAATACCGCAAGGATTGTTATGTTTTATCACCACCGCACATGGCTCTTTGAAAAGTCGCACTGATTCTACTCCTGCATTGATATCTGAGATATTTGTCAGGGACAAATCTCTTCCCGCGCGTTTTATCAAGTTTTGGAAAACAGATTTAGTGTTGGGGAAAAGATAAAGCGCTGATTTTTGGTGTGGGTTCTCTCCGTAGCGCAGGTCGTGTGATTTACGAAGTGGAAGCGTGAGCTCTGCGGGGAATTGTTCTTCTCGCAAGTAGTTGGCGATTTGGGCGTCATAAAAAGAAAGATGCGCAAATGCTTTGGCGGCAAGACGTTTTTTAAAATTTAACAGTACGTGTTCTTGTTGTAGTTGTAAAATGACTTCTTGATAATCTTTTGGATCTATGACCGCTAACACATGTTTGAAATTTTTTCCTGCCGAACGTATCATGGTTGGTCCGCCAACGTCGATATTTTCGATTGTTTGTTCCTTTTCAAAGGGATAGAGATTACACACGACGATATCAATTGGTTTTATGTGCAGTTTTTTTGCTTCTTCAACATGTTTTGGATTATCTCTGTCGAAGAGAATCCCTGATTCCACTTGAAAACTTACGGTTTTCATCCTGCCATCAAAACTTTCTGGATTACCCGTGATTTCTGCAATAGGTATGACTTTTATATTATTTTCTTGCAGGACTTTTGCGGTTCCGCCTGTAGAAATAATTTGGTAGCCAAGGGAAGATAATTGGGTGGCAAATTCTGCGATGCCTGTTTTGTCGTACACAGAGAGAAGTGCATATTTTTCGGAGTTTCGTTGTGTAGAGTTCTGTGTGTTGCCAACCATTTCGTAAAATGTTACATGCGGGCAGAACAGAGATTATTATAAAGCGATTGATGATAAATAATCAATGGGGAGTTTGTATTTTTATGAAATGCCTTTTCCCCACCTTGATGATGTCTCCGTCAGAAAGTGAAACAGTAGGTTGGTTTATTTTTGAAGAATTAACAGATACTCCACCTTGTTCAAGCAGTCTTTTTGCCTCCGATTTGCTCTCCGCAAGCCCCGCATCAACCATAACGCTTGTAATATCTGTTTCCCCAACACAGGTATACATGTATACTGGTATATTGGCTGGTAATTCGTCTTGTTGAACTGTTTTTTCAAAATTTTCCTGCGCCTTTTGGGCATCCTCGGCACTATGAAGCTCTGTGGTGATTATGCGCGCCAAATCTTTTTTTATGGCCATGGGGTGTTCTCCTGCTTCTAATTTCTTTTTAATTTCTTCGACCTCACTCATGGCGACACGAGTTCCAAGGGTAAAGTATTGAACGATCAAATCATCTTTGATGGCCATAACTTTTGCGTACATATCTTCTGGCGCGTCGTCAAGCCAAATCGCATTTCCCCAAGACTTGCTCATTTTTCTTCCGTCAGTACCTGTTAAGAATTCATTAGTGACCACAAAGGATTCTTTGTTTCTCCAAAGCTTCTGCAGTGTCCTGCCCGCTTGCATGTTGAAGGTTTGGTCTGTTCCGCCAAGCTGAACATCGGTGTCCATAAAATAGCTATCATAACCTTGCATGATTGGATATTGGACTTCGTGTAACGCGACTCTTTTACCTTCATCCAATCTTTTCCGAATGAGCTCCCTACTCATAAAATCGTTTAGAGAAAACTGCTGTGATAATTTAATAATTTCTTCATATGAAAGATTTTTAAGCCATTCACTGTTATGTCTTACCTTAACTTTGGAAAAATCAAGGATTTTTTCTGCCTGCTTTTTATATGTTTTAAAGTTTTCATTAATTTCTTCAGAGGTTAAAACTGGTCTTTCGGTATCTTTATCTGAGGTGTCGCCAATAAGAGCGGTAAAGTCTCCAATAAGAAACGTAACATGGTGTCCAAGCCCCGCAAATGCCTGCAATTGTCTTAGTGGCACTGCGTGTCCCAAGTGGATGTGGGTAGCGGTTGGGTCAATTCCTAAATAAACATTTAGTTTTTTACCAGATTGAAAGATTTTTCGAAGCTCTTCCTTTCCAGGAATAATATTTGCTACCCCTCTGGTCAATAACTCCTCAATTGCATCCATAAGGCGAGTATAGCATAGTTGTATCTGTCAACCAATATCTACTATAATAATAGTATGGAGTTTCGCAGTCGCAGGAAAAGGCGTTTTTCGCTTGCATTGAACATAGTTACGTTAAGTTATTTGGCGCGCCTTGGGTTTTATTTGGTAATTTTTGGAACCGTGATGACGGTAGTGCTTTTCTTCTGGTATGGTCGTGACCTCCCTACCCCCGGTAAATTGTCTGCAAGCAATCTGTCTCAATCCACCCGTATCATGGATAGGAACGGTATCGTGCTGTATGACGTGTATGAAACCCAAAATCGTAATTATGTGGAAATAGGAGAGATTTCCAAGACTTTCCAGCAGGCGACAATTGCTATCGAAGACCAGGATTTTTATACCAACGCTGGTTTTTCTCCTGTTGCCTACCTGCGAGTTTTGAAGGACGCAATTTTTAGTCAAAGGCTCACTGGAGGATCTACACTTACCCAGCAATTGGTGAAGAATACGCTTCTTACGTCTGAAAGGTCGCTTCCTCGAAAGATTAAAGAGCTTATCCTGGCAACCCAAGTAGATAGAAAATATAACAAGGATCAAATCCTGGAACTTTATCTTAATGTAGCGCCTTATGGAGGAACGATAGTTGGTGTAGAAACAGCATCAGAAACGTATTTTGGTAAAAAAGCAAAAGATTTGAATTTGATAGAGTCTGCTATTTTGGCATCGTTTCCTCAAAGGCCTTCGTACTATTCACCATATGGTCCGTATCCAAAGGCATATATTTCCCGCGCGACCGATGTGCTTCGCAGAATGCGGGAAGACGAATATATCACCAGAAAACAAGAGCAGGAAGCGGTTAAACAGTTGTCGAAGGTAGAATTCCTGCGCCAGTCACACGCGATTAAAGCTCCCCACTTCTCGTTTTATGTAAAAGATTTATTGATTGATCAATTTGGGCAAAATATGGTGGAGCAAGGTGGTTTGCAAGTTACCACCACGCTTAATTATAAACTGCAGGAGCAAGCAGAAAAAATCGCAGAGGAGGAAGTAAATGCGGCAAGATTTCTAAAAGTCGGTAACGGAGCGTCTATAGCAATTGATCCTAAGAATGGAGAAATTTTGGCAATGGTTGGGAGTAAAAATTTCTTTGCGACCGAGTCTGCGGTTTTGAAAACCACCCAACCATTTGATGGACAGTATAACGTGATTACCCAGGCGCTTCGTCAGCCGGGCTCATCGATAAAGCCGGTAACCTACGCGACTGCTTTATCTAAAGGATACACAGGAGCTTCACTTCTTATGGATGTGCAAACAACATTTCCCAATCAAGGGGAAAAAGATTATATTCCGGTAAATTATGACGGAAAATATCATGGACCTGTGCATGTGCGGTATGCGCTTGCTTCCTCTCTGAATATTCCCGCGGTAAAAATGTTGGCTCTGGTTGGAATAAAGGATATGCTCACGACTGCGTATAGTATGGGATTGGTTACCCTATCTCCAACAGGGGAAAACATCAGGAGATTTGGACTTTCTTTGACTTTGGGAGGAGGTGAGGTTCACCCGATTGATTTAGCTGTTGCGTACGCTTCTTTTGCCAATGGAGGATATAGAGTAGAGCCAATTTCTATTTTGAAAGTTACCGACAGAAAAGGAAAAGTGCTGTATGAATATAAGCCGGCAACTAAGCAGAGAGTTCTTTCAGAAGAAGTTGCATATGTGATATCGAGTATGCTTTCGGATAATAAGGCGCGTCTTCTGACATTTGGCGAAAATAGTTACCTGAATGTATATGGCCGAACAATTGCGGTAAAAACTGGAACTACCGATGACAAGCGTGATAATTGGACTATCGGGTGGACACCAAGTGTTTTGGTGGCTACGTGGGTTGGGAATAACGACAACAGCCCCATGGGAGATGTCGCATCGGGTGTGACAGGAGCTGCGCCTATTTGGCGACGCATTATTTTGGAAGCATTGAAAGGAAAACCAGACGAAAAATTTACCCAACCTGATAGTGTGGTTACGATGACTATTGACGCGTTTGGCGGTGGCGCGCCGGTGGATGGCCGTCCTACCAGGTCAGAAAATTTTATAAAAGGCACCGAGCCCCAGGGTCCAAGCAGTATTTATAAAGACCTAAAAGTTTCTAAAGCAGATACCAATAAATTGGCTTCCGAAAGTGAATTGGCAAAAAATGAATGGCAATATAGAAAATATGTGGTGCTTTCGGAAAGCGATCCGATTTCAACTGATGGAAAAAATAGATGGCAAGAAGCAATTAACGAATGGCTAAAAGATTTTAATAAAGATGATCCGCTCTACCATCCGCCTACCGAAACTTCAAATCGCGTGGTGACAGACACACCAACTCCCACGCCTACACCATAGATTATCGAATTTCTGCTTTGAACTTGGATTTAAATGTTTTTATAATTTTTTCTCGTATTTCTCCCACTTCTTTTCCTGTCAGGTTTCTTTGTTTATCTTGGTAGATGATATGAAATGTACGCGTATTTTGATAGATATCCAGAAGAGTTACTGATACAATTAACTTGCTTTGTTTTTTTATTTCTTCAATAATCTTATCTGTTTGAATATCCGCTGAAATAACGAGCGACATATCTTCAATGATTGGTGGATATTTCGCAATGGGGCGGTAAACTTTTTTTGTGGTCGCATACTTTCCTATCATACTAAAATCCAGTTCAAAATCTACGATTTCTTCATCTAAAATTTCTATTTCGCCAATTTTGACATTCTCGATATACACGTCTGCTCCATTTCCTCCAGCAGTTCGTTTGGAAAACTTAAATTTTTGAATACCAAGATCCAAAAAGAGTTGTTCTATTATTCCTTTTACTTCAAAAAATGAAACATTTTTTTTCTTCACTACGCCAGCTAACGTACTTGTCTGCGTAGGAAGATCTTCCCCATTTTTTTCATACACATTTGCCAGTTCAAAAATCTTGATTGTTTCAAATGTTTTATTTTCCCTCAGTACTTGTAAAAGACTTGGGATGAGTGTGCGCCTCATATACACCCAGTCGGATGAGAGTTGGTTTTGGATCTCGATAGCATCAGTAATCGTTCCTTCAAAAAGTTCTTCTGAAACAAAAGAATACGTATAGGTTTCGGTAAATCCCCAGTATTTTAGCGCGCTTTTCACTACACTTTCCCAATAAAACGCATTGTTTCGCTTGGTGATACGCATGGTGTTTTGTGAAGGGAGAATACTGGGTATATTTTGATATCCGTACACCCTGGCTACTTCTTCCACAATATCTTCTTCTATAGTTATGTCAGAAAGACGATGGGAGGGTATATTGACGGTAATCGTGTTTTGCTTAACTGATGTGGTAAATCCCAGATCCTCCAAAATAGTTATAGAAGTTTTTAGCGGGATATTAATTCCGATAACCTTATTAATTGTTTCTTGCGATACAGAAACTGTAGTGGGTTTTGGCTTGCCGGGATACATATCAGTGATGTCTGAAGCGATTTTTCCATCAGCAATTTTTTCCAAAAGATTTATCCCGTAATATAATGCGTCGTATGCAAGTTGCGGGTCGACTCCTTTTTCATTTAATATCGCTGCATCGGTTCGAATAGAAAGACCCATGGATGTTTTTCGAATTTTGGCGGTGTCGTTGTTGTCGATAAAGAAAATAATTCGCTTTGTATCGTTGGTTACAACAGTGTTTTTAAGACCCATAACGCCAAGCAGGTCTATAATGTTTTTGTCGCCATCAACCGCGATGATATCTCCTCCTTCAAGCGTATATGTTTTGTTATCAAGGGTAGTAATCTGCTCGCCTTTTTTGGATTCTTGTACGATTATGGTATGATTTGCGATTCTATCGTAATCAAATACATGGGTTGGGTGCCCAATAGTTCTCATGACGTAATTGGTCACATCAATCACGTTGTTAAGGCTTCTTATGTTACTTGTTTCAAGCCGTTCTTGAATATATTTGGGCGATGGTTTGATGCGTACTTCCATTACGACTGCGCACAGGCGATGAACGAGTAATTTATCATTGTGTATCGTTAAAGACGCTTTTTCATTTGATGTTTTGGGTGTTGGTAGTTTTGGTGCGATGAATTTCGCGTTAATGCCAAATTGTGGAAGCACTGCGGATGCTTCCCTGGCAATTCCCACGACACTCATCAAGTCTGGTCTATTAGTGGTGACTTCTATATCATAAACCCAGTCTTTTCCAAGTGGCTCGACCCGTTCTATAGAAACGCTGGTAAGTGATAACTTTTCTGCAATTTCAAGTGCAGTTGCTTTGGTGATGAGGAAATCTCTGAGCCAGCTATCAAGTATTTTTATGTTCATACGTTCTTCTCGTGTTCTTTGTCATTGCGGGCTTGACCCGCAATCTCCCCAGGGGGATCCTGAATCAAGTTCAGGATGACAATGGGTTTAAAATTGCTCTAAAAACTCTAGTTTATTTGAATACAAAAGTCGTAGGTCGTCTATTTCAATTCCCTCTTTCATCATCAGCACTCGTTCTACTCCCCAGCCAAAGGCAAAACCAGTAAATTTTTTACTATCAATGCCACCGTATTTGAGGACATTTGGGTGAACCATTCCCGCTCCGCCCATTTCCAACCATCCTGCTTTGCAAAGCTTGCAACCCTGCCCCAAGCATACCCCACAGGTTACATCTACTTCAAATGAGGGTTCGGTAAATTGAAAATGATAGGGTCTGATGCGACTTGTGCGCTTTTCTCCAAAATAGGATTTCACGAAGTAATCAAGCGTGCCCTTCAGGTGCGTGATAGAGATATTTTCTCCAATCACCAATCCCTCAAATTGATGAAACATAGGGGTGTGCGAAACATCTGATTGCCTGCGATAACATTTGGCGATGTTGAGCATCTTAATGTTTATTTTGTCATGCGCGACCTGGCTTAGCATTTCCCTCACCTGTCCCGAGGAAGTATGCGGGGTAAGGATTACCTGCCCTTTTTTTGGATCAGGCGCCTGGTTTATAAAAAAAGTTTCCCAATCATCTCTGGCTGGATGATTTTCTGGAAAGTTAAGCGCGGTAAACGCATAATAATCCCATTCAATTTCCGGGTATGCGACCCTGGTAAATCCAATCCGGGAAAAGATATCGGTGATTTCAGAAATTGCTTGAGTGATGAGGTGTAAGTGTCCAAGAGGAGGCCTGATTCCTGGATTGGTAACATCAATTTTTTCTTTAGTTACTTTGGATTTCTGAGTCTTAAACTCAGAAATTTTTTGTTCGATAGTTTCTTCAATAGTATTTTTGACTTCATTTGCCAATTTTCCCACTTCAGCGCGGTTTTCCAGAGATAGCTTTGGAATCTCTTTTAGTGCAAGCGTGAGTTGTCCGCTTCGCCCCAAAAATTGAAGCTTGATTTCTTCAAGCTCGGCCTGATTTTGCGCTTCCAGCACAAAAGATATCGCAGCATTTTTAATGCCTATCAAACGTTCTTCCATACGTTAAGAATAACATAAAACCTATGCGTTTTCACCAATTAGTTGTTGGGGCGCAGTTATTCCTGCGGTAATTCGAGCAACTACCTCTGACATTCCAGCCTGTTTTACGAAAGGAGATTCTCCTCTTGCTGCTGTAGGGTTTAATGCTCCTGATACAGCAAGCTGTACTAGGGTAGCTTCTGCTGAAGGTCTTGACGGTCTTGAAAGTCTTGATGGTTCTTGTTCGCTCATACATATCACCTCCTTAAAAAAAGAAAAACTCCCTTGCGGAAGTTTGTTTCTAATATAAACAAACTCCCCGTTAGGAAGTAAAGTACGCGAGATAAAATACATTTTTTAATTTCATATGGATACGATATCAGTTGCTTTTGACCAAGTCAAGCACTTTTTTGAACGTATTGGGATCTTCGGTTACGAGGAGTGAAAGGATTTTTCTGTCCAAATCTATGTGAGCCTTTTTAAGCTTATCTATAAGCACACTGTATGACATGCCTTCTTTTTTTACTGCTTCGCCGATGCGGGTAATCCAGAGGGATCTAAAATCTCTTTTGCGAAGTTTGCGTCCGTGAAATGCATACGCTCCCGCATGAAGAGAAGCTTGCTTGGCTGTTCTCACCAATCGGCTCTTGGTTCCTCTGTAGCCCTTGGTTAAGTCCAATAATTTATTATGTTTTCTTCGGGATACCATCCCTCGTTTTACTCTTGCCATATTACCTTGCTCCTAATATTTTTTTCATGATATTTGCTTTTGCACCCTTTAAAACGCCTGTTTCTTTTTGTCGTCTTTGTCGTCTGCTTGATTTTTTGCGCATCAAATGACCCTGATATTGATGCGAGAAAAGAACTTTGCCCGTTTTGGTAATTTTAAATCTTTTCGCTGCTGACTTTCGTGTTTTCATAATTTTCTTCTCCTGTTTTTTCTATGTTTACATTCCCTTTTTTCTTGTCTGGCGCGATAAGTCCGATGAGCTGTTTGCCTTCCAAATGCGGATCGCGCTCCACTCTTGAAATATCGCTTACTGTTTCTATGACTTTTTTAATTACGTCGTATCCAAATTCCGGATGAATTATTTGTCTTCCGGCGAATTTGAGTACCAATCTTACTTTGTTATTATCGAGCAAGAATTCGCGAGCGCGTCTTTCCATTACTGCCCTATCGTGCTCATTCATGAAGGGCCCGAGTCTGACCTCTTTGGTTTCAGACGATTTATTATTACGTTTTTCCTCTCGTTTTTTCTTTTCTTGTTGATACAAAAACTTTTTGTAATTTACAATACGAGCTACCGGTGGCTTTGCGGCAGGGGCAACTTCTACGAGATCCAGACCCAGTTCTCGCGCTTTCTGCAAAGCTTCAAACTTACTAAGGATTCCTATCTGTTTTCCCTCCATGTCCAAGACACGAAGTTGTACCGAGAAAATCCGCTCGTTTATCCGGTAAAATGGTTGTTGTCTTGCTTTGTTAAACCTTCGTATCAATGTGTTCTAAAACTTTTTGTATGAAATTGGTAAGCGATAGTTGTCCGAGATTTTCTCCGTTTCTAGCCCTTACAGATATGAGTTTGTCCTCGCTGGCCAATTCCTTATCCCCTATTATACCCATAAATGGTACTTTTTGTAAAGTAGCGTCTCTAATTTTGGATTGCATAGATTCATTTCTGCTATCAACTTCTACTCGCACGCCTTTGAGCCTTAACTCCTCCGCAAGCTTCTTCACATGCTCCACGTGTCTATCTGCGATAGGGATGAGGGTTACTTGTATCGGGCAAATCCATGTGGGAAGTGCTCCTTGATAATGTTCGAGCAACACGCCGATAAAGCGCTCCAAAGATCCCACAATCGCGCGGTGGATGATAACTGGTTGTTTACTAGCTCCATCGCTGTCTATGTATGCAAGCTCCATGCGTTGCGGAATTTGGAAATCCAATTGTATGGTAGCAAGTTGCCAGTCGCGGTTTTGTGAATCTTTGATTTGAATATCTATTTTGGGTCCATAAAACGCGCCGTCTTTTTCTTTCATGCCATAGGTGACGTTTGCGCTTTTAAGGGCTTGGTGCAGAGCTTTTTCGGCCTCATCCCAAAGCTTGGGGTCTCCCATGGCTTTGTCTGGACGGGTAGAAAGAAAAAATTCTGGCGCAAATCCAAATGTTTTGTAAAATTCTACAACCAGAAGTATAAGCTGGTGAATTTCGTCTTGGATTTGATCAGGCCTGACGAAATGGTGGGCATCATCTATGGAAAATTGCCGTACCCTGAAAAGTCCGCCAAGTGTTCCCGATAATTCATTGCGGTGAAGTATGCCAAAGTCAGCAAGCCTGATGGGTAAGTCATGATAGCTTCTTGTTTTGGTAGCATAAATCAGACACGCTTCCGGGCAGTTCATGGGTTTTTGGGCGTATGTTTCCTTGTCTACATCCAGTACGAACATGTTTTCATGATAATGTTCCCAATGTCCTGAGCGTTTGAATAAATCTGCTTTTGCGAGAATCGGGGTAGATATTTCTTGGTAGCCCCTTGTAGCAAGGAGGCTTCTTACAAAATCGGTAATAGCGCGGTATACGAGCCAGCCTTTGGCGTGCCAATAGACTGCTCCTGGAGAAACATCATGAAAAGAGAATAGGTCAAGTTCCTGCCCAATTTGACGGTGATCTTTCAAAACTGCTTTATCGTCCATGGAGTAATTGTAGCAAATTATACAGATTTCTGCATGAGTTCTAGGTGTTCGACACGGCGCGAAACGTCTTTTAATTCTTTTTGCGTAACCATTTTTTCGAGGATTTCAGCGGTGATATCTATGATGCCTGTGGTTTCTTTGCCTAGACTTTTTATTTCTTTTTTTATCTCATCCACATCCGATCTCATTTTTTCCATATCTACTTTCATGAGGTCAGTATTGTGCTCAACGGAGGTTAATTTAAGTTTCATAAACTTTAAGTCTCGCTTCGATTCATGAATATCAACTACCGCCTCTTCTACACGTTTTGCAAGTGTTTTCAAGATTTCAATACTCTCTTCGGTTTTTGGGCTAGATTTTATCCTCTTCATGTTTTATTAGTTTAAAATGGAATTAGAAAGATGTCAACTCTATCTTTCTATAACTCAAGTTCAGCGTGGATCTCCTTCATTGCGGTCAATACTATGGCGGTAAATTCCACGAGTGGAATACCAAGCTTTTCTTCGCATAGTTTTATAGATATTTCGTTAATAATTGATATGCTTCTTCTCGTTTCATTGGAAATTATCTTCGCTTCTTGTATAATAGCATACAGGGGGGCTCGTAGCTCAGTTGGTTAGAGCGTTACATTGACATTGTAAAGGTCAGAGGTTCGACTCCTCTCGGGCCCACAATAAAATATCTTGGCAGATTCTATCTTGCTCCTGTTCTATTGCCGTGTCTTTTTCTGTTTATCTCTCTTTGTATGAGTCGAGTTTCACGAGTTAAAAATTTGATTTCACTTCCAAGAGAGGGATAAAGTATTTCGCCAGTTTCACCACGCCTTATTCTTCTCAAGTGCGCTATTTGACTATCAATAGATGCTTGTTCGCGTCCTATTGATCCTCGATCTTCTTGTCTTCGTAATGTTTCTACCATATATATCACCTCCTTTGCTAGATAACCACAAAAAAACCCCGCTTGTCGGGGTTTTGTAAAAAATAAAAGGTTTTTATCTTTCCAAACCCCTACACGTCGCCCAAGGCGACAACATTAAGGGTGAGAAAATAAAACTCATTGTTCATGTGATTTGGTTATTATAATATGGATTATCTTGGATTGTCAAGGTGATCTGCAACCAAGAACACGTCTCGGGATAATTGTTGTAGCGCCACATGCGCGCCTTCAAAACTTCCAGCGCTTCCTGTATGCAATCTTGTTACTTCAGCTGTTTCTTCTGAGATAACAACTGCGCTATACCCATCTGCGCCTTTTGTAACGCTTCTTTCAACAATTCTTGGATATACGGTTTTTAATCTTTCTTTCATATTTTTCACCTCCTCCCGTTACTTTTAAACAAAAAAACCCCGTTTTTCGGGGTTGTTCAAAATAGACACGAACAACTCCCCTACGGGGTAATAATAATTTTAATGATAAAATTATGTTTTTGTGTGATCATGTTTAGCCTGTTTGGGTGGCGAGAACGCGCTCGTTGGACATGGCAAATGAAGTGCCGTGCTTTTTAAACATAGCCCAGTATTGTTTTTGCCCCTTTTTCTTTTTAAACATCGCAAGCCACGCACCCGAATCTTCTACTTTGATGCGAGCTTGGCGAACAGTAATCAGCACCCATTTGAAGAAGTTCATCTGATATTTTCCTGCTTTGACCGCGGTAACATTTACCATCGTCACATCTCTGAATTGGTTTTCCAATTCTTTGGACGAGCTCACGAGCCTTTTTAGTTCTCCGATAATTTCCTGGATTTGAGCAGAGTATTCTTGATTTTGCGCTCTTGCTATTTTTTCGCTTCCCTGGAGAATTTCACGCCTATAATCAATGCCTGCTTCGATATGAGTGGTTTTTTCTTCATGGGCAGCAGCTTCTTTCTTTTGTGCACCTGATAAATCAAGTTCTTGACCTTCGGTGAGATCACCTTTGGTTGCTACTTCTTCCGAATAAGAGCCAAAGACCTGTTCCCACATGGCTCCTGCTGAATTCACGGTTAAATCACTGAGAACCTCTCGACCCATGTCGCGAAGCGTTTCAATAGAATTATCTGCGTATTTTTGTTTTGATTTGGATGACTTGTTTTGCATAAGTGTACCCTATCACAAATTTTTGAGGAAATCAAGCGTTTTTTGTTGCCTCAGGATTGAGGCAAGAAGATATTTATTGGATTCAAGCTGCTTTTTCTCTTCATCAGATTTTGCTTTTTGGATAGCCTCGTCTACTTCTTTAGGTTCTACGACTAATTTCTCATCTTCTGCTATCTTGTTGAGCACCAGTTCCAGCTTGATATCGTTTTCTGCTTTTTTCTCGTATTCTGCGCGCAGGCTCTCGATAGTTCTACTTGTAGATCCCAGGTATTGATCCAGCGTAAGGCCGAGGCGTTTTATATCGTCCAGAAGACGCGAAAGCAATCTGTCGACTTCTTGCTCGACAAGAATGCGCGGAATCACGACTGTTGCTGTTTCCAGGAGCGCTGGTATGATTTCGTCAAGGCTTGGGCCAAGTTTTTCCTTGCCTGGGATAACGATTTTGCTTTTCGCGGTAACAGACTTTACTTTTTCCTGATACTTGCCAAGCGTAATTGGAGGCAATTCACACGTGGTGGCAGTAAATTGCCAATCCTTGCCTTCCTCTACCGCCTGGATATGAATTTTGGGAGTAACAATGGGTTGCACCTTGTGTTCCTCTACCGCCTGGATGTAGTACTTGGAAAGGAGTTTTTTTAGTATTTCTTCCCGTATTGCTTCTGGATCCAGTTTGTCCTCTACCATGCCAGCTGGAGCTTTTCCTTTGCGAAATCCAGGGACATTTGCAGACTTTGCCAATTCCTCCACCACTTGTTTCCTGGTAGCCATGACATCATCAGATGGTATGGTGACCGTGAGGATGATGGTGTGATCTTCTTTTTTCTGTATTGCCGAAATCATAAGACTATCATTTTAGCACAAATAAGCAGAAGTGAAAAGGAGTTTGCTATAATAGCATTTGAATGCATGAGGTGAGGATACACGAAACATGGAAAAAGGCCTTAGAGGGTGAGTTTGGGAAGCCATACTGGGAATCACTCACCTCATATGTTCGTGGTCAATACAACCAGGCGCTCGTATATCCACCTGGTAAAAATATTTTTCGTGCTTTTGATCTGTGTCCTTTTGACAGGGTAAAAGTAGTGATCGTGGGACAAGATCCATATCATGGTTTGGGACAAGCCAATGGATTATCTTTCTCAGTTGACGACAAAGTAATGCTACCTCCTTCACTAAAAAATATCTATCAGGAAATTCAAAATGATCTGGGAATTACCCCATTGCAATCTGGCGATCTTTCGAGGTGGGCACATCAGGGGGTGCTTATGCTCAACAGTGTCTTAACTGTTGCGGCTGGCAATCCTGCTTCGCATGCGGGGAAAGGTTGGGAGCAATTCACCGACACCGTTATTCAAGCGCTTAATGCCAACAGAAAAAATATAGTTTATATGTTGTGGGGAAAATATGCTCAAACGAAGGGAGAGGCAATCGATCGGGAGCACAATCTAGTACTTATCTGCGCACACCCTTCTCCATATTCTGTAGCCATGTTTTATGGAAATCATCACTTTAGCAAGTGCAATACGTATTTAGTTGACCATAAGATGTCTCCAATAGACTGGAAATAGAAGTATGATATAGTAGGCATTGGACGTTTACTGGCAGACATTCAATGGACGCCTTGTCTGTAGGCTTAATTAATATGTTAACGAAATTATATCTAAATAGAGTGGCTTTCGGCTTGTTTTTGCTAGCCGTACTGTTGCTTTTAGGACATCCGGGTGTGACTGCAGCTACCACAACACCCTCTCCGGAAGTACGTGCAGTGTTTTTGCTGGTCGGCCAGAGCAATATGAACGGCTACGTGCGCTACGATACTATCTCTGAGTGGGAGGATGCCAATATTGCAGTTTGGACGGGGCAATGGTCTCCGCTCCCGACTACACCAGGCGTGTCACGGGCAATGGAGGGTCCTGCATTAGCTTTTGGACGGGCGTATGCGATTCGGACCGGCAAAAGGATCGGATTCGTGAACTGCGCACGCGGAGGCAGTTCTATTGAGGAGTGGCAGAAAGGCCGAACTCTTTACTCAAACTGTCTTGCTAACCTGGCAGGGTCTCTCTCTGGCGGAGGATCGGAACTTGCAGGCATCCTGTTTTACCAGGGTGAGCAAGACGCAATTGCAGAGGGAACACTGGATTTCAGCGGCTTTCCTGTATCCCCAACTACCTGGGCTTCCAAGTTTGGTAAGTTCGTCACAGATGTGAGGGCTGATACCAACCAAACACAACTACCCATCCTATTCGCTCGCTTAGCGAGAACAACATCACCCAGATTTGTGAATTGGGCGGTTGTACAGGCGCAGCAGGATAGTGTCGCACTATCTGGGGTGACGCTGATCCGCACAGAACCCGTGA
>CAYICR010000013.1:1318-15327 GCA_964361925.1 uncultured Gammaproteobacteria bacterium | reverse complement strand
CGTTCTTCAAATAGTACTTGATAAAAAAGCAGTCAAAACATCAGATGTGGAAGAGACATTATCTGTCACTCGTCAGCAAGCCCACGCGCTTTTGTTTTCCCTTGTCAAAAAAGGCTTGCTCCAAAAACACGGCATTACCAAAACCAGCTATTACACACTCCTAAAACAAACGAATAGTTAAGAGCCTTTTTTTAGGCAAATCACTTGCCCCTCCCGCCCATGCGCGGACACGGATACTCCCTATTTATTACCAAATTACCCATATATTTCTACTATTACAAGAATCATTGATTATTTAAAGTCAATACTTTTAAATCTAATAGAAACTTTATCAGTATTTGATAATACATTTTTAAGCTTGGGATGTTGATGTACTCGTTATTAGTATTACCAGTTACACCTATCGGACCAAATTCTACTGCCGGACAATTAACCTTTGCATAATATGTTGTGTCGGAAGTGCCGTGGGCACTATAAAGCGATATTTTGTGTGCGAGAACATTTTTCGCTAAATCTCGAAGCGTTTTTACATATTTATTGCTTGCATCAACAAGTAAAGGTGGCTCTTCAAAAACGATACTCATACTGAACCCTTTTGGCATAAGGCTTTTAAGCTGATTGAGAATCGCAATTTTATCTTCGGGAATGTAACGTACATCCAGCCATACTTCACAATCGTCAGGTATCTTATTAAACGAATTATTGCTCGTTTCTATGCGACTTACATTTACTGTAGTTTGCCAGACTTCATTATGTGGTGGGGAATACTTTCTCTTTAATTTATTAAGAAATTCGTTTATCTCCCAGATAGAATTTTTCCCTTTCCATGGATAAGCGCTATGCGCTGTTTTTCCTTTACTTGAAATTTTCATCCATATTATACCCTTGGCCTTATTAACAATATTGAAATTAGTCGTTTCTCCGGCAATAACAAAATTTGCTCTGACACCCATATCAACCTGATATTTAGTGCCATATAAACTTCCAGTCTGCTCATCTGTGACTAACTGTAAAGCAAGTGGATAATCCACCTTTTTTGCAACCTCTTTAAACACCATAATGAGACAAGCCACATTCGCTTTCATATCCATTGAGCCTACACCATAAAGTTTGTCGCCTACTATTTTAGGTTCATATTCCTCTCCAGGAATGACATCTAAATGGCCATTCAAAATAACATTAAATTTTTTTGGTCTCTTGTTAGTGTTGTATATCAGAGCACTTTTAATTCCATCCTTACTGAAATTCTCAATAGTGAATCCTTTTAAATTCAATAAAGCTAATTCCAGAATTTCCTCCAGAGCTTTTGGATTTTCAGATATTGAGTTTATCTTTATAAAATCCTTTGACAATCTCAGTATTTTATTTAATGTCGTCATAGTTTTTATATTGCAATTCTGACACATTTAGTGCGAGACCCTTCATGAACATTATTTTTCTTACCTTCATCGGATTTAGCTGGCATTAATGACCGACAGCTTTCCATAGGATGTAATTGTCCATCAGCTCCTCTTACAAAAAAGACCCTATCAATTGCCACGTAAGATTCATGTGGGCTCGCATTATCAACAATATGTAGGTTGGAAAACTCAGGCTGGATAATATACCTACCCCTCAGTTTTACTTGTTCCATTAATTTATTAAGAAACCTTGACCTGTTTATTGAGTCTACTTCGTGCCCGTAAATTCCATAATGCTGTTTGAGAGGTTTTGCCCTAATTTTTTGTTCTCCGCTAGCAACTAAAGCAGGGTTTGAACCTCTTGCTCGTAAATGACTCACTAACGATTCCGAAAGCAAACTCTTGGAAGGGAATTTAGGGAAAATTTTACCTAACTCATTTTTCTTTCCTGGGCTTAATGTTCCTTCGACAATTTCGTCCACACCAATACCATTATCTGCTAAATACTGTAATAATTCTCGTGAATAAATGTCACCAGGTTCAGCAACACGGTATGCTGCTCCCACCAACACTAATGCCTCCTTCGTATCCATTATGATTGCAGGATCAGTGTTTGGAAGCGTAGGGTCGTCAAAGTTATGAGTAATCGCATGAGCCCTGACATATTTAAGGATTTTGGGATTGGCTAAAAATCCCTCGTCAATCTGGCTAGACGGATCTCGTAGCCATGATTTTGGTCTAGAAGTTCTTCCAAAAAAAACATATGGGCAATCATTGCCTTGATTCTGTTCGTATAGACTTACCAAATCATTAGGGCCAAGAAAGGCATCGAAGCCCGTCTTAGATCGAACTGCTTCGTCAGAGGTGAGTTGATCTCTGGTGACTCCCATCTCATACGTAACCATTTCATCTAGCTTTTCTTCTGTTCCTGCAAGAACCGCCACCTTTTTACCTGTTCTTTGTCTTACAATTTCTAATGCTGCATGCCATGTTTGATTAGTAGTGCCATCTGGCCATAGTCTGCCATTTAAACCATACGCTGCTATATTAGCTTCGAATTCAAAAACACGCTTAGTAATAAATTCCGCTAGGACATTTGGACTCATGAACTCGGCTTGATTTAAGAATGCTTCTGGATATGCTGGTCCATCCACCTGAAAAGCCAGAGTAAAAGGAGCATATTGATAATCAGTAGCCCAAATTTTATGTTCTCCTACTAATCTCATGAACTGCTGATCGTATTGCTCACACGCTATTTTATAACCTTCTATCAAAGATTTCGGATATTGAACTTTATATTCTCTCAAAGCTAAAGGTGGTGTTTCACCTGAATACATAGGTGTTACTTTAATGGCTTCACCAATATCTGCAATCTGGTGAGTTGCTATTGATTGCTCATAAGATTTAAGCACAGCATTTCCATCCTTCAAAAAAGGACCTGTCTCAGTTCGAGCAATATCATTTATTCCGTAATCTATTCCTAGTTCTTTCATATTTATCTCTCAGGGCAATAAAAAAGCCCTTGTAAGCTTCCAAGAAATTCTTAGAAACCTACAAGGGCCTTCAAATCAGGCGGTACCACCTTGTTTCCATCAGCTATAAAAAATTCCACCTTTCGGTGGAACAACAGATTTATAGCTAATGCTCATTATCTGCGCTCCGTTGCCGACACGCTTTGTCTTATTTTACGGTTGACCTCCGTTGTAGTAATGCTCTTTTAGAGCTTTCTCCTACACAGCTCGTCTACTGCGGTAGACTCAAACGCCTTTCCAAACTACGATTTAATATACCACAAACCCATAATAAATGCAAACGTTATTTGATATTGCATTTTTATCGATATTTTATGTATAGTAATTGTTGAGTCCACCGGTTGCGCCTTTAAAGTAATAAAAGTTCATTAAAATTTTTGCGTTTTTTTTCTTCTTTTCCTGTAATTGTCCGCAAGTTTCAAAAAAGGCTTGCTCCAAAAACACGGTATCACCAAAACCAGCTACTACACGCTCTTGAAAATTGAAAAGTAGCTACTCTCCAACGAACGTAAAGCGGGAATGGCAAAGCGAGCGGGAATGACAAGGTGCAGAATTGTACCTGGCTGGCGAGCTTGCCCTCAGGTGGAACCAACATTATTCCTCACTCCTTAATTCCTACGAAAAGTTAAAGAAACTTGGTTTTACCCACCATATAGTCAACTCCAGGGTTATTGTATCAAAAATGGAGGAGGAAATCTTTGAAGCTAACTAAAGCTTGACTTTCCATAAGGTTTAAAATATTATAAGCCCTAGCAATCAGTAATGAGATAACCGATTTTAAAACATTACTATTTAATCAAACAAGAGTTTAAATAACAATTATGGCAGAAAGATTACAAGCTAGAGTCGAATCAATAATGAATTCGATCAGAACTACAAAATTTGCAATGGAAGCATGTTTAAGCTTATTTGTTGATGCACCGACTAATCCTGTTGAACATAGGAAGCCTCTTTATGAAAGGTTGTCTATGACCCCTACCAGAGAACCAATGAACCGAGAATTAGATCTCCATGATAAATTTTTATCAGTTCTAAAAAATCGTCAGATAGCAACTCCTGTTCAAGACAGAAATCCTTATTGGATGTCAAACTCACTATATAACGTAATGGAAATTTTTGGTATCTGTGCACAATTTACTGATCATCATGGATCCCCTTTGCCAAAAACAACATTGCCTCCATCGCGAGACGTAGAGGTATTCATCAATAAGGTTTTACAAGAACCGGATATAACAACTGTTGACCGACAATTTGATTTACTTCTCGATATTACCAGTAACCATGTTATAGGTGCAGCGAATTTAGGGATGGTAGCAACACGATATATTTCTAGATTTGGTGATTTTCGTGCATATCCGAGATTGGTTATAGCAGGAAGAGAATATACCCAAGATACTTCAGATGAAGTATTAAATGACACACACGCTCTTTGGAATGATAAGGTGTCCAGATTTGAGACATACAATAATTTCAATAAAAACGACGGTATTGGCGACGGGTACTATTTCTGGACGCACATGTTTGCTGCCATGGCTCTTGGTGATGAAGGAATTCAGGCAAAAACAATGCAAGAATTATTCAGTCGAGGAACAGAATTAATGATATGGGCAAAGTATAAAGTTGCGGGAAGAAAAGGAGATATCCTTCCTCATTTTGAAGCATCACTCTTAGGAAGAGTTATTGGATTGTCTTTAGTAACAGAATAAAAAAATTTATTTTTGCGAAAGAAATCTTATAATCTCTAAATAAAAAATTTCTGGATACTCCAAGTGTATAAAGTGAGTAGCATTTGGAACTTCAACTAATTGAGACCCTTCAATTGCTTCATGAAGCCTGCGTCCCATATGTGGAGAGACAAGATAATCATTCTTTCCAGCAATAATCAACGTTGGTACTGTAATTTTCTCTAAATATTTTTGTAGATTTGGAAAAGGTTGAGTGTAAATATCAAGGACCCGACGTGATCGTTTTCGCTCGATAATAATATTATTTTTATATACTTTGGGTTTAAAAAGAATTGTGTGTAGTCTATACAAAAGGTTTGGAAATAAATATTTACCCCACTGGGTGATAAAATTTTTAAAAAAGAATATTTTAATTGATCGCTGAGGCAACCCACCATTGCTATATAAAACAAGTTTTTTTATGGGATACTTTGCAGCATACACAGTTGCTATCCGTCCACCGAAGGAATGACCAATTATAATAGGAGCTGAAATATGTAATGTAGAAACAAATTCATGTACAAATCTTGCGTATTCTTTTATGCTCCATATCTCTGGTGGTTCTTGGCTCAAGCCAAAACCAGGTAAATCTAGAACGAAAAGATGATATTCTTTTGAGAATCTACTGATAACATTCTGCCAAAAAGCGTGTGATTGCCCCCACCCATGAAGCAAGAGGATGGTATTTTTTCCCCGCCCAAACTCTTGATAAAATATGTCTAAATTATTTATTTGTTTTTTCATTATGTCAACTAATATTGCTTTTGAAAATAAGTTGATCTCATTTTATTTGTATTTATTAATTAAAGCATAAAAAGAGTATAGCATTTAATACATAAATTGAAATTGCATTGATATTTCTGCAACTTGCTGGTATTATCTCAGCTATGAAAGAGTTAATAAGGGAGATACGTACCGCCAAGGATGTTGCCTTTCCAAAAGAAGGACGAAGACTTGCTCTTATGGAAGGCCCAACAAATTGCAATAGGGATTGCAGCTATTGCACTGTACCCCAGCGATGGGATTCAAAAAAAACTTCCACTCTTGATCAATGTCGTACACAAGTAAACTGGTTATATGATCAAGGCTATAGAATTCTAAATTATTTCGGAGGAGAACCACTAAGTCCACATTTAAAAACGAAAGAGGATATTACTTTTGCTGATCATACTTTAGGAATTGTTCGCCATGCAGCAGAAAAAGGCATGCGTGTTAATGTCACTACAAATGGTGATTTTGTTACAGAAGAAGTTCTTGATGATCTCCATAATGCAGGATTGGATATGCTAACCCTTTCATTGCATACATTAACTAATGCGGGAGTGTCTCACTTAATGAAAGGAGCACACATGGCAGCAGAAAGAAAGATTGTTCCTGATGTAAATGTAGTTTTTACAAACGATAGAGTCCTTGTTATTCCTCAAATTGCAGTTTTATGTGCACAGAATGGAATATTGTTTTCTACTTCCGTAGTTCAAGAATACGGAGGAGGATTTTCTTCAGTTCCCGAACAAAGCAAAATTCCAACGCCCGAACAACAAAGAGATGTTTTCAGCAGATTACTTTTTCTAAAACGTGCAGGATTTATAAGAAATAATACTAACTATCTTGAGGACGCACCCGAATTTCCTGGAAACTCATGGAAATGCGATCCTGAACAAGATTCTTTTGTTCATGTTCACTCAGAAGGAGAGGGAGAAATTGGTGTCTGTTTAGAAGTTCGTACAGGATTTCAAATTGGAGATACACAACTGGATAGTGAACAATGGAGAAGTGCAAAGCGTGACCTTGTAGAAGGTTGCCATGATTGCCTTTATAACGCCACGTTTGGAACTCAAAATCCCAATATGAGAGGAGATATCCCTACGCTAATTAACATGTTTCTTATAAGATCCGGGCATGCGCGACTAGTTGAGATACGGGGTATAAAAGCAGTTGCTCGTCAGAAAAAACAAGAAGGATATTCACCTCATGAAGAAACTACAGGCAACATTTTTACTCGATAATACTTCTTACATAGTTACTCAAAACATTGTAGTAAAGCAATACACCGAATGTTGCCGCTGCTATAGCTGTGAGCGAGCGCAGCGAATCGAATCAGCTGCCGAGCTTGTCCCACAGGGATCTTCGAGATTCGAAGCAAATAAAATCTCTTTACTGGCTACCGAGCAGGGACTCGAACCCCAATAAACAGATCGCCGCCATAGCGGCGCAAGCCAGTTTACTCCGCCAGAGGCGGAGAATCTGTTGTCCTACTTCATCCCGCCATATTTACTCACGACCAGTGCTGCGGGATTAGGATTCGAACCTAAATAAACGGATTCAGAGTCCGTTGTCCTACCATTAGACGATCCCGCAGCGCTGGCAATCAATCTCTTGAAAGCATTGCCTTCATAAATTTGGCGGGACAAGTTAGACGACTCGGTAATATACTCGTATTTTATCACACTGCGAGATTTTCTTCTTCTCAAGGCGCATTGCGCATGTCTCTGATTATACCCTTGGGGTGTAAGGCTATTTTTTAGAGCCAGTTGCGGTATTTGCAGTAGGTGATAATGGACTAAAACCATCGTTTCGCCTTAAAACCAAGAAACATAAGCAGAGCGAGAATTATCATAAATAAAACAATTATTTCAAAACCGAAAGGTTCATTGGCGAATGGCAATCGAATATTCATACCATACATACTTGCCAAAAGATTTAATGGCAGAATAATGGCAGAAAAAATAGTAAGCACCTTGATGACCTTATTATTTCTGTATGACAAAAGCGATTCATTGCTGTCGGAAATCCCTTCGATAAGTTCCCTGCTGTCTTCAAGGCGCTCCCAGATTCTCTGTAAATGGTCGTACACATTTCCCCAGTATGGTTGCATGGTGCCATTGAGCTCGCTGTATTTTCCAGATTCCAGATCCAAGAAAAGCGGGCGCATGGGTTTTACTGCGGTTTGGAAAAGCACGATATTTCTCCGAGTGAGCGTGATGTCCTCGATGGTATCCTCGCTTCCTTTGCCCTCGAGCTCTTTATCAATACGATCTATGGAGCTTGCGATGCCATTCATAATAGGAAAACAGCTATCTACGAGAGCATCCATTATGCGGTAAGTAAGAAAAACGGGCCCTTGGCCCATATATTCGTTTCTATTTTTTAGCGCCTTTTGGCATTGGGTAAAAATCGTGGTAATAGGTATGAGAACGTTTTCATGAAGCACCACAAGGTAATCTTTGCCTACAAAGAAATAAACCTGAGTTGTTTTCAATCTTTTTCTTTTTTCACCCGAAGAAAAGTAGGAGTACATATTAGAAAGCGAAGTGGGCATGATGGATTCGAGCGTGGTTTTGGCGTTGGGTTTGATTGGGTTCTTGTCTTCAGATGACTTGTTGGATACGGTGGTAGAGTCAAAAGGAAGATTGTAATAAGGAAGATCCATGACCAAAAGAGTGTAGTTTTTAAAAGTTTCGATTTTTGGTATTTGAGTTTTGTTGATATAGTCATCCAAATGAAGTGTGTCAAAATCGAAATTGGTCTTTAGATATTTAATCTCAAGATCTCCTGGATTGGTGACATTGATAAAAGATAATTTATCAAAAATAACTGTTTGAATATTCATGTATTTCATTTTACCCTCTGCAGGGGGCTTCTTGTCAACCCCTAATCCAAAACCCACTATATCCCTCTTGACAACTAGCAGACTCTTTGCTAGACTGCTAGTGGTATGGAAAAATTAGTACCAGTTATCCCTATTAGAGACGGCATTATATTTCCCAACACTGATTCAGTGCTTACGTTTGGAAGGCCCAAGAGTCTTCTTGCGCTTGAATCATCCTTCAAACACGAACGTGTGGTTTGTTTTGTGCTTCAAAGAAATCCTAAATTAACTGATCCATCTCCAGAAGATTTGTACGAAATGGGAACACTTTCACGCATAGAGCGCATGATTAGAACAGATGGAGAGATAAACGCGCAAGTACGGGGGCTCGCGCGGGTAAAAATTCTTGGATACGAAGAGCACGATTCATATTTGATGGCGCGGGTGGAGGAAATTCCTGAGTCAACGGAAAATACTCCTGAAATCCAAGCACTTTGTAATCATTTGACCAATGAATTCCGACGTGCGATGAATTTAGGAAAATCTTCAGACTTTTTAGTTTTTATGAATATCATGTCAGAAACTTCTCCTTCAGAACTTTCAGATCTTATTGCTTCGGTTTTGGATGTAAAGCCAGTACAAAGACAGGATCTTTTGGAAACATTGGAGGTAAAAAGTAGATTAGAGCAAGTGACCGCGCTTTTGGCGCGGGAAATAAAAATTCTTGAAATTGAACGAAGAATTGCGTCTAAGACGAATGAAAGGTTTGAGAAAGGGGCGCGGGATGCGATGCTTCGAGAAAGACTACGAACAATAGAAAAAGAATTAGGAGATGAAGAAGGAAGTGAAATAAAAGAACTAATGACAAAAGTAAAAGAAGCAAAAATGCCTGAAGATGTAGAAGAAAAAGCAAAGAAAGAGATAAAGAAGCTGGGTCAAATGAATCAGTTCAATCCAGAAGCAGGATATATTAGAAATTATATAGATTGGCTTATTGGTGTTCCATGGAGCAAAGAAAGCAAGGGAGAAACCAACATAAAAAACGCTGAGAAGCTTTTGGATGAAGATCATTTTGGGCTTGATAAAGCCAAGGAGCGTATTGTCGAATATTTGGCAGTGCATAAGCTGGCAGGAAAGATCAAGGGTCCTATTCTTTGTTTTGTAGGACCGCCGGGAGTTGGGAAGACTTCGATTGGAAGATCAATTGCCAAGGCGTTGGGACGAAAATTTGTCCGCGTGTCTTTGGGGGGAATACGAGATGAAGCAGAAATACGAGGACACAGAAGAACCTACGTAGGAGCTCTTCCTGGAAGAATTATTCAAGGTATAAAAGACGCGGGAACTCGAAATCCGGTCTTTATGTTGGATGAGATTGATAAAGTTGGGGCAGATTTCAGGGGAGATCCTTCATCCGCGCTTTTGGAAGCGCTAGATCCTGAGCAAAATAGCGAATTTTCAGATCATTACCTGGAAGTGCCATTTGACCTTTCACACGTGATGTTTATCACCACAGCCAATATATTGGATACAATTCCGCCTGCGCTTAAAGATCGTTTGGAAATTATTCCTTTTGCAGGATATACCCAGGAAGAGAAATTTCAAATTGCCAAGAAGTTCCTTTTGAAAAAACAATTGGATGCGCATGGATTAAAAAATTCTCATGTTGATATTACTGATGGCGCGCTTCGTCATGTCATAAGCCGTTATACCAGGGAGGCAGGAGTGAGAAGTCTTGAGAGGAAAATTGCCCAGATTTATCGAAAAATTGCGAAAATGGTAGCAGAGGGAAAAAAGAAAAAGAATGTGATTAAGCCAACTGGTGTAGCTAAATTCTTGGGAATAGAACGAGTAAGCGCTTCAATTATTGAGAAAAAAGATGAGGTTGGTATGTCTACTGGACTTGCGTGGACAGAAGCGGGCGGCGACATACTTTTTATTGAAGTCGCGCTTATGGCTGGGAAAGGTAATCTTACCCTGACTGGGCAATTAGGCGACGTGATGAAAGAATCATGTCAAGCTGCGGTGTCTTATATTAGGTCTAGGGCCAAAACTTTTGGGTTACCTGAGAATTTTTATCAAAAACTCGATATTCATGTGCATGTACCAGAGGGCGCGGTTCCCAAAGACGGTCCGTCTGCAGGGCTGGCGATAACCACCGCGATTTTGTCTGCGCTTACCAAGATTCCTGTTCATCGAACCGTAGGCATGACAGGAGAGATGACTTTGCGAGGCAGAGCTCTGGAAATTGGTGGGGTGAAAGAAAAAATAATTGCCGCGCACCGAGCTGGTTTGAAGACAATCGTCATGCCAAAAGACAATAAAAAAGATTTGGAAGATGTGCCCAAAGAAGTATTAAGAGATTTGAAATTCGTATTTGTTAATCACATGGATGAAGTGCTCCCCATAGCGCTTACAAAAGAGTTAGTGCCTTCTAAAGTGGAATTTGCGTATTTACGTCCTTCTCTTCAGGTTCCAAATCCACGCAAAGCAGACTAAGATGAACATCATTCTTGGATCGAAATCTTCGGGGAGAAAATATGTACTGCAACAAGCTGGATATGTCTTTGACATTATGATTTCGGATATTGATGAGAAAGCAATTCGGTCGGATAACTACGAAGAGCTCCCGCTTCTTATAGCCAGGGCAAAAGCAAAAGCTTTGTTAAAAAAGATAACTAAACCTTCAATTCTCATCACTGGTGATGGGATTGTTATATGTAATGGGCAGATGAGGGAGAAGCCGGAGAACGAGGAGCAAGCAAGGAGATATTTAGAGAGTTACAATACGTATCCTGCGATAACTCACATGGCAATCGTGGTGACCAATACGGTCACGGGTAAAAGTGCTGAGGGGTTGGATATTTCGCAAGTTTATTTCAAACATTTGTCCGATTCCCTTATTGAACAGTTAATAAAAGACGGGAAAGTTATGCAAGCGGCAGGAGCATTTATGACAGAGCATCCGCTCATGTCTCCATATATCGATCGCATCATTGGTGACCGCACCGGCGTCATCGGTTTGCCACTGAAATTGATGGAAGAGTTGATTAAGAGGGTAAGTCTGCCTGGTAGTTAGTGACCAAATGTTTCCTTATCTTCGTAACTTGGTGTGTTATAATCCCATTAATGAGAACTATAAAAAGAGATATTGTAGCTGCTCTAGTTTATTCTAAAGACAATAAATTATTGATGGGCAAGAAGGATTCAAATGGTGGTGGAGTTTATTCTGACTGTTGGCAGATACCAGGGGGTGGAATAGAAGAGGGCGAGAGTAAAGAGCAGGCTCTTATAAGAGAAATAAAAGAAGAAGTTGGTATTGATGTAACTCAATACGCTCTTGAGTTCGTAATAGACGAAGATAGGGACACAACAGAAAAAACCTTAAAAGATACAGGAGAAAAGGTATTAGTAGAAATGCAGTTTTATGTATATAAAATAGTTCTTGCTGATAAAAATAGCAGCGAAATAGTTGTGAGTCCTATTGACGAATTTATTGAAGCGAGATGGTTTGATATTACAGAGCTTTCAAGCATTAAGCTCCCTCCTCCATCTGAAAAATACTTCAGAAAAATTGGATATATTAAATAGTTTACACCAAACTCGCTGACCCACTTGTTTCAGAATTAGTAGTATAATCCAAGTCATGGGAAACGAACTAAAGCCAGTTGTAGGCTCTGCTGCCGAACAAAATCATGAGGAGATAACGATTCCTCCTTTTGTACAGAATATGGTTAAGATTGGCAGAATTGTTAGCCGTCTGGGTACAACTCCACTTGCATATGCAGAAGCTCAAATAAGATTTCTTGAAAGTTGTGAAGATGAAATCAAGGCTTTAGGGCTGAGGTTTATGTGGTGGACTCAGATGATCCATATATGGTATTAGTAAAGCGAGGCTTACCAGCGCAAGGACCCCTGCTCCCTAATTATGATCACGTAGAGATTTCTTATAGGCCGAATACTTAAATTAGTTTAAGAGTTAAAAAGGATGAATATCCGGAATCCGAAGAATTTGAGAAGCCAGAAAATCTTCCACCAGGAAGTTTATTTACCAATCGCGGGAGGTCAATATTTTTGTGGATGTCGTTTGCAATGCTTGGGCCGAAGACACAAAGCTTTCTTAATAGAGTGACAGAGGATGCACTGAGCGAGTTTGTGGCTTTAGATCAAAACAAACAAGTAGCGGAACCAAAGGAATTCGAACCAAATAAGCCTTTAAAATAAGAAAGTTTCTTGGAGTAGAAAAATTTAACTCCTGTGACCCGGATGAATCTTATTTCGAACGATTTTTAGCATGGACTACCAGTCTAGTGAGAGTATACCAGACTGAGGAATATGTAGCGGAAGTTATGCAATTTGCTATACTGGATTTATGACCGCGGAAGAACAACGGAAAAAGATAGAGCTGGACATTCTCTCCATTATCGAGGAGAAACTTGCAAATGGACAAATGGATACTGATCGGGCCAAGGCTATAGCCCGGATGGTGCTGGATAAATTACATCCTCCCCTAACGCTTGAGCAAATCTATAAAATACTGCCTATTCTTGACGATCATTTCACTGAGTTAGCCCAAGCAGTTTTGCCAATTATGAGGGAGCATAGAGAAGCGGTTGATAAGGTAATAACTGCTCATGCAGAAAAACTTATAAAGTTGGGAGATATAGATAAAGCCACACGGCTTCTCAAGCAAGCAACTCAAAGCGAGGGAAGTAGCACATAAGATATGCCTGAATTAGTTGTCAAAGAGCCCCCGAAGCCTGTCGAAAATGCGCCGCAAGTAAAGTTGGAGAAAAAACCCATTTCCCAGCGCGCGAAAGACATGCTCGTGAGCATTAGGGCAAAAATGAGAGGACAGAACCCTAATCCTGACGACGTATTAACCGAGATAGTACAGTCGTCTATAGGAGAGACTCAACAAGCACCCTATGTTCCGGAGCCATCGCGGTTGACTACCGAACAAATTCCCTATAAAGACCCACAGGTAGTGTATCAAGAAGCGATTGAGAGGCTGCATTTCCAAGAACCGACTCCTGAGGAGACATTTGCACAGTTGAAGCAAAAAGTTGAAGAAAAAGCTGAAGAGGAGGCAAAAAAAAGATCTCCTCAAGCAGAAACTCCCACCAGAAGATTCACCGTAGTGGATACCTTTCGCCATAAAACATTGCTACTCGAGGCAAAGGCGCGGGGCATTACCGATTTGGCAGGATTTGAGAAGCTGGTGGAGTATTTTGAGACCACCTTAACCGAAGTGAAAGATCGTAAAAAGACTTATATCAAACCGAATGCAACTAAGGAACAAAAAGCAGCAGTAGATCATAAATGGAGTAAGGCCGGATACAGGAATATGGGACTCAGTACAGACCGTTTCAACACGGCTATGGAGAAAACAGGTTTTATAGACGTACACCGCGAGCATATTCCTATTTTAGGTAAGCTACTTTCACTTCATAACGATCCTGTGAAGATTATCCAAACAATGCGGGAAGCAGGAATGCACTTTTCTGCCCATAATATTGACCCACGTTATCAGACAAGTATTTCAGGAAAAACAGGTATGGAATATGTAACCGAATTTATGGCGTTACCCAATACTGACCAGGCTCTGCAAGTGTTAAAAGGCGTATCGAAGTGGAACAGTAATAATGTGGGATGGCAGTCTTATGACCAAAAAGTCCCATCGCAGCTCGATATATTTTTTGATCTCATGCGAAATCCGGACACTGCTGCTGCGTTAACGCCTGATGTGATGGATACCATTAATACG
>CAYICR010000013.1:0-1308 GCA_964361925.1 uncultured Gammaproteobacteria bacterium | reverse complement strand
AAAACCCCGATCAGCTCAGCACTGCGGTAGCTGTAGCTTTATCAGGACAAAACCCGTTTTATATCGGGACGCTCTTTGAAAACCTTAGGGTAATGCAAGAGCAGAATTTACTTAATCCGCTTCGTACCCTTATGGTAAATCATGTGCATGTGGGCTCGGACATATATAACAAGCCTGACCCCATCAGAGGGTACTCTCGTACCCCTGATGATGTTGCAATAAAAATCCGTGAGCTCACGGAAAATCCTTCGATCCAGGGTTTTCTCACCGATGTCGGAAAACGGGAATTTATACGGCTGAAAAGCGCTGCATCCGGGGAAACCGATGTTTCTGTAACAGATATAGAAAAAGATATGGGTATGTATGATAGAAGAGCCGAATATGCGTATATCCATCGTTTGCTCTACGGAGAAAATCCGTCAGTTGGAAAAGACTTAGCTATTGATATTCTGGCAAGTAAGCATTTGCAGCGTTCGTATACAAAGCCGGAATTTAATGATTTCTTAAATGACTTAAAAGGAAAAGGGTACACCCCGACAGAAGTAGATTTCTATGAATATAATACTTACGAAGGGAGAAACACATCGAGCAGTATATTGGCTAATGTTTTTGAAAAAAAGAATATTTTGGCCGAAATTTATTCTGACCCGATATCTGCGGCGCTCGAAATAGTAAAAGACCCCGATAAAATTACCTTTAGCAGACACATACGGGATTTTCCCTACTTATTAGATACCATTAAAATGCTCCGTGAATACGCAGGAGTCACCGATGATACGATGCCTGATATTGAAACGATAAGAAATATTGGTAGTAACCCCCTGATGAAGAAAGATTTCATGGTCGCTATTCCAGAGGATCAAAAAGCATTATGGTTTAAGACCGTGAACGAGCTTCCCCATGATGTTATTCCCACTTTAGAAAAGCAAGCTGTTCAGGCAGGCGGATACAACGAAGGGATGCTGCGAAGAGTTACTCAATTAAATGCAGTATTTAAAGAAATAGATGAAGGTGAAATTTATAATTATCAGGTAAAACGCGCTTTGGTGGAAGCTAATTACGCAGGTGACCTGAGCGATTTATTCGTTAATGGCCAACCGACCTATCAATTTGCTAAAACTTTTTTAGATTCTAAAGATTTTACGTTATTTCATACGCTGTTATCCAAACAAGCTCTTGCCGGATTTGAGGGCGATACCCAAAGTGCACTAGCGAGTTGGAAAGACTTACCATCCCGTCTTCGAGAGTTTACTATAGAAACATTTTCCTCCTTTCCAAATCTCACTGCTGAAGAGCTTAGAAAACTCA
>CAYICR010000012.1:1640-15518 GCA_964361925.1 uncultured Gammaproteobacteria bacterium | reverse complement strand
CAAGTTGTGGAAAAGTAGGCACTACAAAAGTAACTGGTTGGGACGGAAAAGAAGTGTCATTTTTTTGTGATCCAGAATTAGTGAAATGGGCAAAAGGATGTGGTACGAAAGAAAAAATATCTCCACTTGATGGGAATGGAAAATTGCCATGGAAAGTAGAATGGGCTGCCAAATGGTGGACATTTGGGGTAACTATCGAAGGCGCAGGAAAAGATCACGCATCAGCAGGGGGATCGTACGATATCTCGATGAATCTATGTGAAAAAGTATTTGGTAAAAAACCTCCGTTAAAATTAGCCTACGAATTTTTCTTATCTGGAGGTAAAAAAATGTCATCTTCAAAAGGAATTGGGCTGACTGGAGAGGAATTAGTGGAGGTTTTGGGAACACAAAGAGCACGTTTCTTGATGATAAAAAGCCCCCCAAATCAAGCAGTAGAGTTTACGCCATACGATACCGATTCAATTCCAAAAGTTTTTGATGATTATCAGCTTGCTTCATCCTCGAAAGACGATATACAGAGAGCATTTGAATTGTCTCAAAAAAAAGAAGTAGAGAGCGTATCGAAGATTCGTTTTGCAACCCTTGCCCAGTGGGTACAAATGCCCAATATGGAAGGACAGATAAAAAAAGAAAAATTAGAGGAGTGGGCGAAATTTGCAAAGATTTGGGTTGAAAAATATGCACCAGAATCAGAAAGATTTTTGATTGCGCAAGAAATTCCAGATCAAGCAAAAGCGCTTTCTGACGCACAAAAACAATTTTTAAAAAATCTTATAGAAAAAGTAGATAATGCGACAAATGCCGAAGAATTTCAAAAAACAATTTATGAAACAGCAACGAAAGTAAATCTCTCCTCAAAAGAAGCTTTTTCTGCTATATACGCATCGCTTATTGGGAAAGATCATGGACCGAAAGCGGCGTGGCTTATTCTATCGTTAAATAAAGAATTTTTACGAAAAAGGTTTACCGAAATTTCAGCCTCATGAAGAAACTTCTTGTCGCCACGAAAAACACAGGAAAACTAAAAGAATACGAAAGAGCTTTAAAAGATTTCCCTGTTCAATTAGTGTTATTGTCAGATCTTCATATCGTAGAAGACATAGAGGAAGATGGGGAAACATATAAAGAGAATTCTCAGAAAAAAGCTCTATTTTTTTCAAAACTTTCCGGCCTACCGACCCTTGCCGATGATTCAGGGCTTGAAATTGACGCGTTACATGGGCAACCAGGAGTAAGAAGCAAAAGATGGTTGGGACACGAAGCAACAGACGAGGAATTAGTTGCTCATATGGAGAAAATTGCAAAAACAATTCCTAAAGATAATAATGGCGCCTTGTATCGAGCAGTTGTTTCTTTCGCTCTACCCGATGGAAGAATTTGGACAGATGAAGCGACCATAAGAGGCGTAATTACACAAAAGTCGAAAGAGATAGTTATCAAGGGGTTTCCGTACGATATTTTTTTTTACGTTCCAGCATTAAAAAAGTATTATGAAAAAGCTATGTTGTCAGAAGAAGAGCATAAGCAGTATAATCATAGATATAAGGCAATACAAAAACTAAAATCAATACTCATTCGTGAATTAGAAATAAATAGTTAGGATTTATGATAGATATTAAATTTATAAGAGAAAATCCATCAAAAGTTGCAACTGCGGCCAAAAATAAAGGGGTAGATGTGAATATTGATCACGTTTTGCATTTAGATAATGAATATAGAAAGTTATCTACAGAAGTTCAAACACTCCAGCAAGAACGAAATACATATGCTCAAGAAAAAAATATCGAGAAGGGAAAAGGATTAAAAAATGTTCTTGCAAAAAAGGAGCACGACGCAAGCGCCCTTAGACAGGAATTAAAACAAGAATTATATAAAATTCCAAATCTGGCAAAAGATGATGTTCCTCCGGGAGAAAATGAAACAGAAAATAAAGTTATCAGGACAGTTGGAGAAAAACCCACATTTACCTTTACCCCCAAAGATCATCTCGAATTAGGAGAAGCGCTGGATATTATTGATGTAAAGCGAGCTGCAAAAGTTTCGGGTACTCGATTTGCATATCTTAAAAATGATGCAGTCTTGCTAGAGTTTGCTCTCGTGCAGTTTGCGCTTGCGACTTTAACGAAAGAAGGATTTATTCCGATTGTTCCCCCCGTACTTATTAATAAAGATATTACGGAGGGGCTAGGATATTGGCAAGAAAAGGGAAACGAAGAATATTATTATCTTAATGACCCCGATGAGAAGAAAGAAATGTATTTAGTGGGTACGGCAGAGCACGCTATTGTTCCCATGCATAGAGATGAAGTGTTTGATACGCAAGAATTACCAAAGAGATATGTTGCATTTTCTAGTGCATTTCGACGAGAAGCAGGAAGTTATGGAAAAGACACGCGAGGGATTTTGCGGGTTCATCAGTTTGATAAAGTAGAAATGGTTTCTTTTGTTTCAGAAAAAGACGACGATAAAGAACATGAGTATTTGTTATCTTTGGAAGAAAAATTGTTTCAAGCGCTTGGTATTTCTTATCAAGTAGTGCAGATGTGTACTGGGGATTTAGGTTTTCCAGCGGCGAGAAAATATGATGTAGAAGCATGGATACCGTCACAAAATAAATATCGCGAAGTAACATCCGTGTCTACGGTAACTGATTTTCAATCACGACGTCTTAATATAAAATACCTGGAAAATTTACTAGCTGGTGGAGAAAAAAAGTTTGTTCATATTCTTAATGGAACAGCGTTTGCAATCGGTCGTACAATTATTGCAATTATGGAAAACTATCAACAAGAAGATGGAAGTATTACTGTCCCAGAAGTGTTAAGAACGTACGTTGGGAAAGATAAAATTTCTTCAAAGAAAGTTTAAATCCTCATCGCATCAATAATATTATTATTAATAATGTTTGTTCATTTTATTTATTATGCGTAAATTGCTTAAAATCTTTCATAAAAACATAAAAAATAGCCTTTATGATTTTTGCTTCTAAATCAATCTAAACTACCACTTTTGAAGCAAGGAAAAAGTATTGACAAAGTGTTAAAAATCTTTCACGATTAAATCAGTTCTGCCTACTCGGATTTATGAAAATTTTTTATCCGTAAAAAGGGGCATGGATACAGAGGAGGTGAGTATACATGGCAAAGAAGAAAAAGAAAAAAAGCCGAAAGTAAATTGGTACTAATTTAGTTACCAATTGATCAGTTGGTACCCCGCTCCGTCCGCGGAGCGGGGTTTTTTGTGGTAAAATAAAAGCATGTTTTCAATACTCGGTAAGTTGTTTGATTCTAACGAAAAAGAAATTACCAAACTGTCTTCAATTATTGCAAGAATTAATGCTCTTGAGTCTTCTATTGAAAAAATAAAAGATGCAGATTTTCCAACACGCACACAGCAATTAAAGAAACGTATTGCTGATGGGGAGATGCTTGACGTGATTCTTCCTGAAGCTTTCGCGCTGGTGAGAGAGTCAGCGAAACGAACGCTGGGAATGCGACACTTTGATGAACAGCTGATGGCAGGAAGCGTTCTTTCGGATGGAAAGATTGCAGAACAAAAAACAGGAGAGGGAAAAACCATGTCTGCGGTCCCCGCATTGTACCTCCATAGTTTAACAGGCAGAAGTGTTCATTTAGTTACGGTCAATGATTATTTGGCCAGGCGCGATGCAGGATGGATGGGTCCTATTTTTGATTTTTTGGGAGTTTCTATTTCTTCAATTATTAACAATGATGAATCTTTTCTTTTTGATCCATTGCACGCAGAAAAAAATGTCAGCGATCCTCGTCTTGCGCATCTAAAACCTATTCTTAGAAAAGAGGCTTACAAAGCAGATATAGTGTATGGAATTAACTCGGAATTTGGATTTGATTATCTTCGTGATAATAGGGCGCAAAGTCTTGATGAAGCAGTTCAGAGAGGATTTTATTTTGCGGTTGTTGATGAGGTGGATTCAGTTCTGATTGATGAAGCCAGAACACCACATATCCTTTCAGCGCCCGACGAAGTTCCAACGCAAAAATATTATGAATATGCGTTGTTGGTTGAAAAATTAACACCAAGTACTGATTACAAAATTGATGAAAAACTTCGAACCGCGCATTTATCTGATCATGGAATTTCAAAAATAGAGAAATTATATGGAGTGACCAATATTTATGAAAAAGATTTTGATACGGTTTATCATTTGGAGGCAGCTTTGAAAGCTCGTACTTTGTTTCATCGAGAAAAAGACTACATTATAAAAGATAACCAGGTAATTCTCATTGATGAATTTACTGGAAGGCTTATGATTGGGCGAAGATTGTCCGAAGGTCTTCATCAGGCTTTGGAGGCGAAAGAAAAAGTTCCCATTCAAAGGGAATCCAAAACGCTTGCTACTGTTTCTTTGCAAAACTACTTTAGGATGTATGAAAAATTGGCTGGCATGACAGGAACTGCGGTGACTGAGGCGGAAGAATTCCACAAAATTTATAAACTTGACGTAGTAGTCGTACCAACACACAGAAAAATGGTGCGTACCGATTTAGCGGATGCGGTCTATAAAACAAATAGGGGAAAAATAGGAGCGATTGCAGATCTTATCGAAGAAACACATAAAACAGGACAACCTATCCTGGTTGGTACGACTGCGATTGATAAAAATGAAATTATTTCAGAAGTCTTAAGAAGAAGGGGTATAAAGCATCAAGTACTTAATGCAAAAAATCACGAGAAAGAAGCTGAGATTATTGCGGGAGCTGGCGCAAAAGGAGCAGTAACAGTGGCTACTAACATGGCGGGGCGCGGTGTGGATATTATTTTGGGAGGGGAAAATCCCAAGAATACAGATGGTTCTGCAAAGCAGAATTCCAAGGAATGGAAAGAGTGGAAAAAGGAACACGATGGGGTGGTGCGTCTTGGGGGACTTATGGTAATTGGAACCGAACGACATGAATCGCGAAGAATCGATAATCAACTGAGAGGTAGAAGCGGACGACAGGGAGATCCAGGTACGTCACAATTTTTTGTAGGACTTGATGATGACATTATGCGACTTTTTGGAGGAGATACCATCGCTTCGCTTATGACGAAATTTAATATGCCTGAAAACGTAGCGCTACAGCATGGATTAGTAAGTAGGGCTATAGAACAAGCGCAGCGAAAAGTAGAAGGATTTAATTTTGATATTCGCAAACACCTGGTTGAATATGACGATGTTCTTAATAAGCAGAGAGAAATTATTTATAAAGAGCGAAGAAGGGTTTTGGAAGCAACAGAGAAAGATGAAACATTAAAAAATGATGTAATAGAAAAAATAAAAAACGCGATTTCTTCGATTGTTTCTTTACATGGTCTTGAAAGCGCAGAATCAGGATCTGTTAACGAAGGAAGGGTTATCGAAGAGTTTTCTACTATAATTCCGTTTGATGATTTGTCCAAACAACAATTGAACGCGCAACTTGCGCAACGAATAGAAATGGAAGAAAAAATAGATTTTCTTACGAGGCTTGCTTTGGATATTTATACTAAACGAGAAGAGCAATTGGGGATTGCTATGGCAAGGCAAATAGAACGCTTTGTTTTGCTTTCGGTTATTGATACATTTTGGATGGATCATCTAGATGCCATAGAGCATTTGCGTGGTGGTATACAACTGAGGGGTTATGCGCAAAAGGATCCATTGGTGGAATACAAAAATGAAGCATATCAAATGTTTGAAAGACTTATGGGGTCAATTGATGATGATGTGGTACACAGAGTTTATAAAATTCAGGTACAATCAGCTCCACAGACACATATTCACACAGATTCTAAAACGGATTCTCACAAATCACATCCGCGGGAATCCGCTCCCAAATCAGTGCAAATCCCGGACAAGAAAAAGTTAGGGCGCAATGATCCCTGCTGGTGTGGGAGTGGCAAAAAATATAAAAAATGTCACATGAATAACGATTTAGCCCATTAAATCAATCTAAACTACTCATTAGGGTACCACATGAAGTAAACTTTTCTGCCTCACAATATTTAATAAAATTGATTAAATTTCCCGTTATTAAAACTTCTATAAGTCCCCTTTTGTAATCACCGGTGACCACATGGTTTTAAGACAAAAAAATTTTCCAATGTTCGAATCCTTGCTGGTGACTTTTAACAACTGCAATTCAATAGTTACATATATATCTTTTAAAGAGTCACTAAGCTATTGCAATACTGCTCTAAAGAGTTTTCATATACTGCACAAGAGGAGAGAATTTATCGACTGTTTCCTTGTTTTTCTGACATTTCTAGTAGTATCTGTACAACCTCCGGAGAATAAAAAACAATTAATTCGCTACTATTACTTAGAAAATTATCGAAAAGTGGTATTACTTCTTCATCTTTGGTACTCCTAAGGATTTCTCTTGCTTGCTGAGCCTCTCTTATTGCTTGAGGTAAATACTTGCTAACCCACTTTCTGGATCTACCTGTAACACTTTCTAGTGTTACACCTTTTCCCGATGATTTCACCCAATTTTCAGGTGGTTGGCGATCTTGTGAAGCTAATTCCTGTAGTTTTGTAACTATTTCGGGATGATAAAATGTTGAAGTTCTACCAGTTACATTAATATATTCTTTTGTTGGCATCTCCTTTATTGTTGATGTGTCGTTTGCTTCTTTTCTTGCTTTCTCAAACTCATCAAGAAACTTAGGGACTCTTTTATCAACCCAAGGCCTGGTTCTTCCCAATAGCGTTGCAAGTCCTGATTCTGCTAACCATCCTTCAGGAGGGGTAACACCTTGTGTTGCAATTTGTTTTAGTTTATCTTCTACAAGAGGTGAGTAAAAAATTACCAGAATACCTTGTATAGTAAGATACTCACCAAATAAAGGCTCTGGTGACGTACTTGTGTCTGTACTTTGCCTTTCCGCCTCAAGCTCTTCAATGACATTTGGAAGACGTGCTTTAATCCATGACCTACTTTTTCCTACTGTTTCCACTAATGTATCTATTTTCCCTCTTAGTGTTTTCCATCCTGCTGGTGGAGTGTTTTTTCTTTCAGATAAGGCTTTCAGCATTTCAAAGATCACAGGATCGTAGTAAATAAATACTTTTCCCTGTTTATCATCCAAAAACTCTCCTTGATATTGTTTTTGTTCTTTTGGAGGAATATTTTTTCTCTCTTGGTCTAATTTTAATTCTGCCAGAACACCATCTATTCGTCCTCTCACCCAACCCCAGCTTTTATTGAGTCGTCCTGTTAATGTATGGAGTTGGCCATTTCCAATAGTTATCCAATCATCAGGAGCCTTTTTATATTCTTGAAGGATAAATTCTTTAATAATTCTTAATACTTCCTTTGCATCAGTGATTACCTCAATTCCCTCCATATCAATATCAGGAAATGTCGGTCTACCACCGCCTCCACCACCGCCTCCACCAAATCTTCGTTTTCCAGGAGGGATTATTTCTGCTTGCCCAACAATTTGCGCAAAGGTAATAGGACCATTTCTGCCACTAGTATCTTTATCAAGAAAATCAACCACATAGGCATGTTTATCTGGATTGTTTTCATCAATTCGAAGCACTCGCCCTCCACGCTGTTCCGCAACAACGGGTGAACGGGTTGGACGAAGATTAAGGCAAACACTTGCTCTTGGTTCATCAAATCCTTCAATAAGTATATCTGAGTTACAAATTACCTTTATTTCACCATTCTTATGTTTCTCTAAAATAGTTTCTTGTTCTTTTCGTCTTTGTTTCCCATGAACAACTGCCGTTGCAATACCTCGTTCATTAAATAGTTGCGCCATTGTTTCTGCATGTTTTACACCTGCACAGTATGCAACTACTGTTTCCTCCTTGAACATTTTTTCATATAAATCAACTGCTCCTTTGTTGCGGGCGTATTGGTTGACTACTTTTTCTAATTCATCCTTGTCATAATCACCACCCTGAATTGGGACATTTGTCAGATCAACTGATGTTTTGGCAATATATGCGGAAAAGGAAGAAAGCATTTCTTCTTCGACTCCTTCTGCAATTGTCATCGTATGAATTTCTGTTGGAAGGAGCTGCTCAAGTTCTTTTCTTGCAAAGCGTGGCGTTGCAGTAAAACCAAGTCGGGTCATCCCCTTAAATTGTTCAACAGCAGCTCGTGTCTCAGTACCAAGTGCTTTATGCGCTTCGTCAAGGACAAGCATTTTAAAATTTTCTGGACGAATCGTTCCATTCTTTACTCCCGCAATTAAAGAGTAGTACGTAGTAATGGTAACTTGTTTTCCGCGTTCTTTGGAGTACTTATTGATTTTTCCATAATCAAGATCAGGCGCAAATTGCTCAAATCTCCTCCCTGTTTGGTCAACAAGTATGTTACTTGGTACGACAACGAGTGTTGGGATATCAGTTGCTTCAATTAGTTCAGTAAAAAGGACTGTCTTTCCTGAACCCGTTGGTAATTTTATATATCCATCGGTGCCTCCTTTTTCAAGAAAGTTTCTAATATTCTCAAAGACCGTTATTTGTTTTCCTCTAAGTGTTCTTGTTTCATCATTTTGTTGATGTGAATAGACATATCGATCAAGTTGATTTAAGATATGCAATCTATCTTTTAGGATTCCAACATCATGCATATTTGTAGTATGCAAATCTGTGGCTGTGGCTTGACCAGTTAGGTTTTGGCTTAGGGTATTCCAAATGCTATATCTTACAGAATACTGTTCTTGAAATTCTTGAGGTGTCAAACGCATTCCTTCATTTGAAGGTGGCATGAGACTCTCTCCATAAAAGGATGCAAAATTAGGGATAAGAGATTGTTGGAAATCTTGTGCCTCAGAGGGAACCGTAGCTCTTTCAATTGCCATGGCATAATTATAGCTTTGATGATAAAATTAGGCAATCTAAGTTTATTGCGAACGGAGTGACAGAATTTATATGTGGTATCCTATTTGGATGGCACTTCAAAAAATGCCATTATCCGAACTAAGAAAAAGATCATGAAAAAGAAGCAAGAAGTATTAATACAGGATACCGAAAATATAAGGAATATTTTTATTCAATTAAATCTTAAGGAAAACAAAACTTCGGTTTTAAGTTCTTTTTCGGCATGGGAAAACTTAGGATTCATTATGGAAGCTTTGGCAGTTATGGCCGGGGAATGCATTAAGGAAGGAATTAACAGAAAAAAAGTATATGGAGAAATAAAAGAATATCTCATGAAAGTTTTGGGAAGTTACCACTAATATACTAGTATAATTGTAGTTCAATAATTTAAATTATTGAACCAAAAATATGGGAGTAGTTAAACCACCCTGGGTATCAAAAGATTGGTTTGCGCAATATCCATTTAATTACTGCGATCATTTCGGAGAAAAAGAAATTCTTGCTACTGTTTGTAAAATCTGCAAAGACGAATTGAATAGGCTCAAGTTGTATAAAAAAGCTGGGAAAGATCCTTATGATATAAAAAACGTTTTTAAGGATGTTGCAGAAAATCTTGCCCACACAATGCAGTTAGTACAGGAAGAAGCAGAACGCATGGGGATGGATTTGGATAGTATTCCAGATGAAGAGAACGATACGCCTCCGGCTGAAAATTATCCGATTTACAATTTAATGCGAAAGTATAGCAAACAAGTTGAGAAAATTATTAAAAGTCTTGAATTTGTTTCGCCAAATGCAGATATACAACTTGTTGAAAAAGCAGTTGATTCACTTGCACATTCACAGCATTATATTCTTGCAAAGACTTATAGAGCTTTATCAAGCAGGTGGGAAGAGGCAAAAAGTCCACTAGGGGACGAATTAGATGACGCTAAAACCTCAGCCTTTCTTGCGTATTTAGCGATTGAACGTAACGCAAGAGCGCTTCTTGCGGTTTCAAAACATAAACTACTTGGTAATAAGGAGAAGTATCTCAAGTTTGCGTTAGTGAGTTTTGAAATGGCGAAAATGTTACAGGAAGAATTTTTTCCGGACGAAAAATTACTTTATAAAGAGTTTGGGTGTGAAGAGTATGACGAGTGTTTTGAGGGTTTGTAGTATTGATGTAGTATTGACTACGTCAATACGGTTAGGATACCATCAAGATATGCTTCGAAAGATTTACAAAGGAGGAAAATACAGCTACGTAATTTCTATTCCCAAAAATCTCCTAAAACTTCTTGGTTGGAGAGAGGGACAATATGTTGAAATCAATAGAAATAGAAAGAAGTTAGAAATAAAGGATAAAAAATAGTCCCGAGGTATAAAGCCAAAATACCTCGGAGGTGAAAACTAAAAAAAAGCGTCTTATTATAAAGCGTGATATAGTTATATTATTGATGAGACCTATTCAGAAAAATCGTCCGTATGATCAGTTAAAAAATAAGTGGACAGATCTTCACGTTCATGTAAAAAAATCGTTGTGGGACAAGCACAAAGATGCACTTGATTGGGTCACGGCAAATTTTTCTCCAAAACAATTGGCAATAGGATCTCTCAGTGGGCTTTTGGTGGCAACTTCTCCATTTGCTTCAGATTTTTCTTTGGATAAATTTTTTCATTTGGATGGTTCTCCTGTTATTCAAAGTATGAATAAAGAGGGTTCATTGAAAGACGAACTATTGTTGGTGGTGCCAAAAGACGTGAGAGAGTTAGATGCACAAGAGGAAACTCAAATCTCAGAAATTCTTACAAAAAACCTCGGAATTAAAGTGGTACCAGAAGTTGATGGAATGCGTTTGAATAGGACATATGGATATATTGGTCAGGAACAGCATTTGGCCAGATTTCCGGGGGATTCTATGGAAGGGCATTTTGAAACGCAAGAGCAAGCAGAGAAATTTGGTAGGCACGGTATGGCACCAGGACTTGGTGCATGGGGGTATATTGGGGATACGCAGCGGGAAAAGTATTATATTGCGGTGCAAACATTTTTGGCAAAAGATTTTATGAATCGTTTTGCAGAATATCGAGATTTTTTTAAATATCGTAAAATGTTAGTAGTGAACGCAGAGAACGGAAAAGCTGTGGTAGTGGTAATTGGAGACGCAGGCCCAGCTGTTTGGACAGGAAAACACTTGGGTGGATCACCAGAGGTCATGAATCATTTAGAGCGGGTAGATGGAGCGCAAAAAGGCCCAGTACTGTATTTTTTTATTGATGATCCTGAAGATAACATTCCTTTAGGACCGATTGAGTTATAATTAAAATATGGGTAAACAGTTTTATAGTCATTTAGTCAAGATAGAGTCTTTAGTTATTGAGTTGCATTCGATGAACTTGTCCGATTCTGAGAAAGCTCATCTTGTTGCGCTTATTGATTCATCGCTTCATCATACGATTCTTGATGCAATTCTTTCTGAGTTATCAGAAGAAGATAAAAAGTTATTTCTTTCTCATGTTGCGACTGATGCTCATGATAAGACATGGAAACTGTTGAACGAAAAAGTTGATAAGATTGAAGAAAAAATACAAAAGTCAGCGGATCTTCTCACCCAGCAACTTCGCGAAGATATAAAAACTTCAAAAGAAAAATAGTTTTAGAATTGATGGAAAGATTTTGCTAAGTTTACTCGTTTTTCGTCCAAAAACACCACTTGTTCTTGTTTTAAAATCTGTTCTTGAATAGTTGCGCCACCAAAAGCATATCCAGGGGCTAATTCTCCATTTTTATTTACCACTCGATGACATGGATAGGTTTGTGGATTTTTATTTGCGTGTAGCGCATATCCAACAATTCTTGGATTTGTAAGTCCTAACTTCTTTGCAATTGTTCCGTATGTAGTTACTTTGCCAACAGGAATTTGAGTAATTAATTCATATATTAATTGGAAGGTATTCATCGGATTATAAAAAGAAAAAAGAGAAGCGCTAGAATAATACGATAGATTCCAAACGGAATGAACGTGTGTGTTTGTATGTACTTCAATAACCATTTCATCGCAAAAAATGCGGTGATAAAAGATCCGATAAAGCCAACAACAATTAACATCCACTGTGTAGAGCTAAACGCAAAACTGCTTTCTTTAAGATCCAAAACAGTAGCAGCAAGCATTGTGGGAGTGGCAAGGAGAAAAGAAAATTCTGTAGCAGTTCGTCTTCTTATTCCCAAAAAAAGTCCCGCAAAAATAGTTGCTGCGGATCTTGAAATTCCTGGAATTATTGCAAGAGATTGAGCTATTCCTATGAGTATTGCGTTGGTATATGAGATGTTAGAAACTTGCTGAACATGGTGTTCTTGTTCTTTATACATGAGTTCAAGGATGATAAGCGCAATGCCTCCCGTTAGCAATGCGATGAGGGTGATGATGTCATTGCCGAGCAAAAAATGTTTAATAAATTTGTAAAGAATAAGTCCTATGATAGCGGTTGGAATAAATCCAGCAATTATTTTTTTCATAATTTCTGGTTTTACAATTACCATTTTCCCATAAAGTACGCATACAGCCAAGACCGCGCCTAGCTGAATATAAATTTCAAAAGAGGTAAAAAATCCATTTTTCTCAATTCCTAAAAGTGTGGAGGCAAGATTGAGATGCCCTGTTGAAGATATAGGAAGAAATTCGGTGACGCCTTCAACAAGAGAAAGAATAAATGCGTCAAGAATGCTCATACTTAAAATTATATCATGATACAATAAGGTTAATGAGCGATGATATTTTACAAAAAAAGGCTACGTTGGTGAGGGCATGGTGCCTACGGTCAACAAGCAGAGCAGGTTCTGGTCATCCAACCTCCTGCTTGTCTTCAGCAGACATCATGACTGTTTTATTTGATGAATATTTTTCGTACGATATTAAAAATCCCCAAGATCTTCAGAATGATAGAATTATTTTTTCCAAAGGACACGCTGCTCCTCTTCTTTATACGCTTTTTGCGTTAAGCAATGCGTTTTCTCCAGAGGAATTATTAACTCTTCGAAAATTCGGTAGTCGTCTTGAAGGACATCCGACTCCAGAATTTTCTTTTGCAGATATCGCAACTGGATCTTTGGGTCAAGGGCTTTCAATTGGCGCGGGAATTGCGCTGTCTGCAAAAAAAGATACAAGGACATTAAGGACCTTTGTATTAATGGGCGATGGGGAATTGGCAGAGGGTAGCGTTTGGGAGGCTGCAAATTTTTCCTCTTATTATAAATTAGATAACTTGATCGCAATTTTAGATATTAATAAATTTGGGCAAAGTCAGCAGACTATGTTTGGGGCGGAAGTTTTGGAGTATGAAAAAAGATTTTCTTCGTTTGGATGGGAAACGTATGTGATAGATGGTCATAATTTTGATGAAATAAAACAGGCATTTGAAAAAGCGGTTCATAATAAAAGTGGAAAGCCGTTTGTCATTATAGCAAAAACCATAAAAGGAAAAGGGGTTTCTCAGATTGCAGATAAAGAAAATTGGCACGGAAAAGCATTGTCAAAAGACCAACTCCCCGCAGCGCTTCTAGAGCTGGGAGATATTAATGAGAAATTAAGGTTTAAATTGAAAATACCTGCATTACCCGCTGTCATTGCGGACTCCGATCCGCAATCTCCCAAGAGCGAACCAAGGGAGATCCCGGGTCAAGCGGTTCGACGCCCTGAGCTCACCGCCGAATGGGCCCGGGATGACAAATATAGAGTTGGAGAAGAAATTGCGACCAGGGAGGTCTATGGCAGGGTTTTGGCGCAACTTGGAGAATCAAATGAAAATATATTTGTACTAGATGGAGATGTAAAAAACTCGACATTTGCCCAAGATTTCAAAAAAATTTTCCCCATCCGTTTTGTTGAGTGTTTTATCGCTGAACAAAATATGGTGGGAGTTGCTTTGGGACTTTCTCGGCAAGGTAAAATACCATTTGTTTCTACTTTTGCTGCTTTTTTCACGCGCGCTTTCGATCAAATACGAATGAGCGCGTTATCAAAAGCAAATATAAAATTTGTTGGTTCTCACGC
>CAYICR010000012.1:0-1540 GCA_964361925.1 uncultured Gammaproteobacteria bacterium | reverse complement strand
GAAGAAAAAGAAGAAGTGTGGAGTATAAAAAAAATTGGCATTGCTCTTGTATTTTTTGGAGCGCTGATTTATGCAGGATATATTTTTCTTTGGCCTTATATTCAAAACCAGCAGGTGGCATTTGAGCAAGAACAAACCTCGCGAGTAAAAGGATTTTCTACGCAGGAAGGGGGCTTGCAGCGATTCTCAGTAGGTTCTGTATCAGATGTTCGTTCGGCTGTTGAAGACCGAGTGCGGGAGTTGACCAATCAGGTGAATAATTTAAATCCTGCAGAAATCGCTACCTCTTCCGCGCAGGTTCAAAAAGTCCTGAGTGATTTGAAAAACCTGGAGCAGTATCCTAAAAATCAAATACAAGAAGCATGTCTTAATATGTGTAGTAAGTTGCCGAAATGAATAAGATAAAGAAGTTTTTTTCGATTTTGGGGCCTGGATTTATTACTGGTGCCTCAGATGATGATCCCTCAGGAATAGCTACATACGCGCAAGCAGGAGCCCGATTTGGATACTCCCAGCTTTGGACAGCGTTATTTCTTTTTCCTTTTATGGCATTGATTCAGGAAATGTGTGGAAGAATTGGTTTGGTAACAGGAAAGGGTCTTGCGGGTGTTTTAAGGGTTCATTATCCAAAATGGGTTCTATTTGGGGCAGTTACCCTCTTGGTAATTGCCAATACTATTAATATAGGCGCAGATTTAGGCGCTATGGCAGCCTCGGGTCAACTCGTGTTTGGTATGCCTTTTATGGTCTGGCTCTTTGGAATTACAATTGGAACATTGTGTTTGGAAATATTTGTTTCTTATCCTGTATATGCCCGGTTTTTGAAGTATCTTACTCTTTCACTTTTATCATATGTGGTGGTGGTTGTTATGGTAAAGCAGAATTGGAGCAGTATTGCTATTTCTACCCTTATCCCCTCTTTTTCATTTCAAAAAGAATATTTGATAAGCCTTGTCGCTCTTTTGGGTACTACTCTATCTCCCTATTTATTTTTTTGGCAGGCCTCTCAAGAAGTGGAAGAAACACGTAATCATCGTGGGTCAAAAGTGTTTGGTTTGAGCGCTTCTGCCATAGCAAGGAAAGAAATTACCCAAATGCGCCTTGATACTATTTTGGGTATGCTTTTTTCAAATCTTATTATGTTTTTTATCATTGCAACTACTGCGTCCACACTTCATGTGAATGGCATCTTTGATATTAAAACCGCTGACCAGGTAGCGATGGCACTTCGTCCAATTGTTGGAGACTTTGCGTACCTGTTGTTTGCAGTAGGAATTGTTGGTACTGGGCTTTTGGCAGTTCCAATTCTTGCTGGTTCTGCTTCGTATGCAGTTTCAGAGAGTTTGCGATGGAACTGGGGATTGAGCAAGAAATTTAATCAAGCTCATGGTTTTTACGCAATTATTATTATCGCAACAGTAATTGGTTTGTTGGTGAATTTTATTCCAATACAACCTTTTCAGATGTTGTATTACGCAGCGATATTAAATGGTATTTGTGCTCCACCACTTATTTTTCTTATTCTTCTTGTGGCGAATAA
>CAYICR010000011.1:0-15773 GCA_964361925.1 uncultured Gammaproteobacteria bacterium | reverse complement strand
CCAATCGCGTATATATCTATATCTTTTTGCTCTAAATCTGCTTCCTTAAATAACTCCAACAAACCAATTCTTTTGGTCTCATGTAATTTCGCCAACCCATGATACACTAGCGTTCGATTTGCATCTTTAAGTGGAACCAGATCCGCAATCGTAGCCAACGCAACCAACTCGAGATGGTCTTCTTCTTTTTGGTTAATTTTGAATTTTGAATTTTGAATTTTGAATTCTTGCATGAGGAGATACGCCACGCCCGCACCACACAATTTGGTTGTGTGAATTATTTCATACGCATTAGGTTTCTTCTTCGAAGATGTATCAGGAACATGATGATCGGTGATAATTACGTCTATACCCTGCTTGTTCGCAAAATTCACCGCATCAAACGCTACAATTCCGTTGTCCACCGTTATAATCAATGTGATATTGGGGATTTGTAATTGGGCATTGGAAATTCCTTGCTCTGAAAGCCCATATCCTTCATCCACGCGATGAGGAATATAGGGAAGTATTTTTGCTCCCATACCATGAAGCGTTTCCCACACAATTGCTGATGCGCAAATACCATCCACATCATAATCACCAAAAACCACTATTTGTTCTTTCTTCTCGATGGCTTTTTGTATGCGCGCTATTGCGCGTTTAAGTCTTTTTTTATCAATACCAACTGCATCCACTGTTACGTCTTCAAGTCTTGGATGGAGAAATGCTTGGATTTCTTTTTTGGTTTTTAGCCCTCTATTCTCCAACAAAATCTTAACTATCTCATCAATTTTGAATTTTGAATTTTGCCCGCCCCGAGCGAGGCCGAGGGGAATTTTGAATTTATTTCCAACTTCCCATCTCTTCATTTGATATACTATAACAGATGATTGACTTTATTCCAAAAAAAGTTTTAGAAATTTATACTACGCTTCAAAGTAATGGACACGAGGTGTATCTGGTTGGTGGATGTATCAGAAATATCCTGATGAAAAAAGATGTTACTGATTGGGATCTCACCACCAAAGCAACGCCAGAAGAAATTCTTCTTCTTTTTTCCAACGGATTTTATGATAATTCATTTGGAACAGTAGGCATACCCATTGAAATAAACGACCAACCTTCTGTAGTTGAAATCACCACATTCCGAACCGAACATGGATACACCAACAAAAGACACCCTGACGTAATAAGGTGGGGTCAAACCATAGAAGAAGATCTGCAGAGGAGAGATTTTACCTGCAATGCCATCGCAATGTCCCTTAATCTTTCTCAAAATTCTTTTGATTTTATCGATCCATACAAAGGCACCGATGATATCAAAAACGGAACGCTTCGCGCTGTTGGAAATCCAGATGAAAGATTTAGAGAAGACGCGCTCAGACTTCTGCGCGCTGTTCGATTCGCGAGCGTGTTGGATTTTACTATTGAAGAAACAACCCTTGAAGAGCTGAAAAAAAATGCCTCTCTAATCAAAGAAATTTCTGGAGAGCGGATCAAAACTGAGCTCTTTAAAATTCTGCAAAGCGATAAATCATATGAGGGCGTTTTACTTTTACAAGAAAGCGGTCTCTTAAAAGAGATTTTGCCTGAACTCCTGGAGGGCATTGGTATATCCCAAACTCGCCCAGGAAGGCATCATACTACGGATGTATTCACACACAATGTTATGTCTATGAAGCTTTGTCCTTCGACCGATCCTCTGGTCAGATTTGCCACCCTTCTTCACGACGCAGGAAAACCAAAAGTAGAAAGCAAAGATGAGAATGGCCTGGTCATATTTTATAATCACGAGGTAGTTGGCGCGCGAATTGCCAGGAATATATGCGACCGATTAAAATTCTCCAAAAAGGAACGAGATAAAGTTTTCACCCTCATCAGATGGCACATGTTCACCGTTGATGAGAAAATTACCGATGCTGCGGTCAGACGTTTTATCAGACGAATTGGCATAGATAACGTACAGGATATGATGGATCTTCGAATCGGCGACAGATTAGGCGGAGGTACTCAAACCGCGCAGAGTTGGAGACTAAAACTTTTCAGAAAACGCATCGACGAACAGCTTCAACCCGCGCCGTTCTCGGTAAATGATTTGGCAATTGATGGGAACGACATCATGCAAACCCTAAAAATTAAACCAAGCAAACAAGTTGGAACCCTTTTACAAGAGCTTTTTGAAGAAGTAGACGAAGATCTCTCCAAGAATACAAAGGAATATTTATTAAAACGAGTCAAACAACTTTCATAACTAACAAAACAAGCAAATAACGCAAATAACGCAAATAACGACATACGGTATATAGAAATGAAATTCTAATTATTTTATTTGTCCCGTTGTCTAGACAATAAACAAACATGAGAAGATATAAATTTTTAACTAAGGAGGACATATATGAAGCACTCAACAAGCTAAGGGACGCATTTCTGGCAGCAAAAGATGGAAATGAAGTGGAAGAAATAATTAATGGCTTACTTAGTAGTGACGAAAAACTGAAAATAGGAAGAAGGATACTTATTGCAAAACATGTGAAAGCAGGCATCGGATTTGACCAAATTTCAAAAACATTGCGAGTTGGTAAAAATACTATTGTTTCCGTTATGAAACAATTAGATAATTATCCTACTTCTTTTGATCTTATTGAAAAAAGAGGAAATAAGGTTAAGGAAAAATACGAAAAAAATAAATACAAACACATAGGAGGATCAACGTTAATCTTTAAAAAGAAAGAGTACACAGGATTCAAAAGAAAAGATGTTGAAAGATAACAACTGTACTGTTGTCTAGACAACAGTAATTATTAATGAGTGTTGAATTGATTGAATTGGCTGGGGTTTATAATCAAATTTGACTAATGTGATATAATAATCCTGCTGAGTAGATAATCTCTCTGTTTATTCGAGAGATTTATTAAGAAATACTGCCACCAAGCGAATTTATGAATTCATTTCCTGTATTTCCTCGATAAACCGCAGATTCTCCTCAAGTAAGTTTTATGGAAAATGTATTGGAGGTTAAAAACCTTACAAAAAAATTTGGTTCGTCAGTTGACGGATTTATAGCAGTCAACGATATTTCCTTTTCTCTTAAGGACGGGGAGATTTTGGGTGTTTTAGGACCAAATGGCGCGGGAAAAACCACTACGATTCAGATGTTACTTGGCATCATGGAGCCTTCCCATGGCACCATTGATTATTTTGGAAAAGAATTTATAAAAAATCGCGAGGAAATATTAAAACAAATAAATTTTTCTTCAACATATATCAATCTTCCTTGGTGGTGCACAGTTTCTGAAATACTTGACTTGTTTTGTCGCCTTTACGGCGTAAAAGATAGACAAAAAAGAATCAAAAAGCTCGCTACAGAATTTGAGTTAGATGGCTTACTATCCAAACAATACAGCATGCTTTCTGCGGGAGAAAGAACCAGGGTATTGCTGACCAAAGCATTTCTCAACTATCCAAAACTCCTTTTACTCGACGAACCCACCGCAAGCCTGGATATAGATATCGCGGTACGAATACGGGAATTTCTGAAAAAACAACAAAAAGAATACGGCGTGAGCATGCTACTCACCTCTCACAATATGAGTGAGGTGGAGGAGATGTGCGATCGCGTCATCGTAATTAACAAAGGAACGATAATCGCAACAGATACGCCAGAAAATCTCGCAAAATCAATTTCTAGTAGTTATGTAGAGTTACTCATATCAAGAGATCACAAGAAAGCTGAAGATTTTTTTACCAAAATAGATCTTCCATTTGAGAAAAATAAACATAGATTTACTCTGCCAATTGACGAACATAAAGTAGCAGAACTTCTTATGCTTCTGGCAAGCGAAAAAATAGAATATGAGGAAATAGGTATCGAAAAACCCGATCTTGAAGATTATTTTTTGGAATTAATTGAAAAAACAAAGATATGATAGATTTTAATAGAGTTTTCGCCATGGTGTACCGATACTGGCTTTCGATGAAGCATAATTATGACCGCATCGGAGATATGTTTTATTGGCCTGCGATGGATTTATTCATTTGGGGACTTACCGGACTGTATTTCGCAAAACTGAGCGGTGTCAACGAGCACACGATAGAAATTCTTCTGACTGGTCTTATTTACTGGCTTGTTATTTGGAGAGCACAATACGAAATAACTACTAATCTACTTTCAGAAATGTGGGATAGAAATTTGATAAATATCTTTGTTTCTCCTTTACGAATTTCTGAATGGATTGTATCAGTAATGCTTTTTGGGTTTATAAAAGTACTTATCTCAATCGCCTTTTCGGCAGGCCTTGCTGCCATTCTCTATCACTATCCACTCTTTATGTATGGGTTCTATACTGTCCCAATTGTATTCTCTCTCATTATGACGGGATGGACAGCTGGATTTATCGTCGCAGGATTTCTCATACGATACGGACAAAAAATACAGACACTTGGCTGGACCGGAGTCGCGGTAATTATGCCTTTTTGTGTCTTGTACTACCCAATGTCAATTCTTCCTGTATGGGCGCAAAAAGTAGCTATGTTCGTCCCCTCAAGCTATATGTTTGAAGGCATGCGGGAAATTATTTTTACTGGCAGGATGTCATATGACAAATTCTATATCAGTTTTGGATTAAATATCGTATACTTAATCTTGGCAATTTGGTTTTTCAACTTCATGTTCCAAAAAGCCAAGAAAATCGGACTTGAGAGATTATAAAATTATGACCAAGCAACAGCTGCGAGACGAGATGACCAAAAGCATGCTTGCAAAAGACGCGCTTAAGACTTCTGTGCTTCGCATGCTCGTATCTGCTCTCAATTATTATGAAATTCAAAAAGGCGGAGCAGGATATGAAGCTTCGGATGAAGACGTTCTTGCCGTAATTCAAAAAGAAGTAAAACAACGGCATGATTCCATAGAACAATTCACGAGCGCAGGACGAGGAGAACTGGCAGAAAAAGAACAAAAAGAACTTACGATATTGCAAGCTTATTTACCCGCGCAAATGTCAGAAGACGAAGTAAAAAAACTTGTTCTTGAGGCAATTGTTACAACAGGAGCTACAACCGTGTCGGATATGGGCAAAGTTATGGGCGCTCTCATGCCAAAAATAAAAGGAAAAGCCGATGGAAATCTTGTGAGTCGCTTAGTTAAAGAAACTCTTCTTAAATAACTACTTTATTTTCCTACTGCTCCACTCTTCCCAAACCACCAGGAGCGGGGCGGCGTTAAAGATTGAGGAATAGGTGCCACTGGTTATTCCCAAAAGAAGCGCTACCACAAACCATTTTATACTCTCTCCACCAAAAAGAAAGAGGGTGAACAACACTAAAATTGTGGTGAGAGAAGTATTCAAAGATCTGCCCAACGTCTGCACAATTGAATCATTCACAATTTGATCAAATTTGATACCTGGCATACGCCTCAGATTCTCACGAATTCTATCGAAAACCACAATCGTATCGTGAACTGAAAAACCAAGAACCGTAAGAATTGCGGTAACAAATAGCGTATCTACCTCTACACCGTAAAAATGCCCCAAAAGAGAAAATATACCCACCACCACCAAAAGATCATGAAGAAGCGCGATAATAGCGCATATACCAAAACGAATACTGCTTGCTGGTTTTGGCACTTTACGAAATGACCAAGCGACATACAATACGATAATAATCGACGCTATAAATACTGCTTTCACCGCATTGGTTCGGGTCTCTCCTCCAATGGTTGGACCAACAGTCTCTATGCTTACCTCTTTCAAATTGACAAATTGCGAACTTAACTTTGCAACGAGTCGCTGATGAGATTTTTGATCAAGCGGTTTGGTCCGAACAATCACACGATCTGCTCCCGATAGCTGAATAGATGCTACCGCTATTTGCTCCTGTTCAATGCTTTTCCTCAATACATCTGGTGCAATCTGCGCTACTTTATCCTGTAATTGATACTCAAGCCTTGTGCCTCCAGTAAAATCAATCGACAATTTAAGACCATATATCCACAGGGAAATTAATCCTGGTATCAGAACTAAAAGTGAAATAAGAAAATAAATATTTTTTTTACCAATTATATTCATATCATCTATACATCATGCGTAAAAATGTTCGGGTAACTACAATTGCCGAGAACATAGACACCAAAACCCCGATTAATAACGTAACTGCAAATCCCCTCACGATACCAGTTCCATATTGGATAAGAACAAGCGATGTAATAATGCTTGAGACATTGGAATCGCGTATCGATGACCACGCGCGGGAAAAACCAAGTTCCAAAGCAGCTTCTTTAGGCTTTCCTCTTCGGATTTCCTCTTTCATTCGCTCAAAAATAAGAATATTTGCATCAACCGCCATACCAATAGACAGAACAAAGCCAGTAATGCCTGCAAGACTAAGCGTAATACCATAAGGAGTCAGCGTACTCAGTTTAAAAAGCGCTAATATAAAGAACGTATACAAAATCAAAGCAATTGAAGCAATTATTCCTAATCGACCGTACAAACCACACATAAAAATAACAATCACTACAAAACCTAACATAGCAGCAAAAAGACTTTTATGAAGCGATGCTTCTCCAAGTGTTGCGCCAATCGTACGCTGTTCCAAAACAGACAAAGAAATTGGAAGCGCGCCGGCGTTAAGTTGAATACTCAGTGCTTTTGCCTGATCCAACGTCATTCCAGTAATGCGAGCACTTCCCCCAGAAATAGCCTGATTCACCCGAGGTGCCTGAATAACTTGATTATCCAAAACAATAGCCAATGGCTGTCCCACATTCCTCTTGGTAATTTCTTCAAACTTTCCTGCTCCTTCTCCGTTAAATTGCAATCCTACTTCTGGCTGTCCACTGGTATTATCAAACCCAACAGTTGCTTTTTCCAAATCTCCCCCGCTCAAAGAAGTTCTCGCAGGAATTTTAAATAAAGAACCCAATCCATCAGGAACCTCGCTGACCTGAGCAGAGGGCGTTGACGGCGCATCTTCCCAAAAAGATAATTCCGCAGTATTACCTATTAAATTAATCGCCTGATTTACATCAGTCACACCCGGAAGCTCTACGATAATTCGATAATCATTATTTATTTTCGCTGTTTGAATAATTGGCTCAGAAACTCCATATAGATCAATCCTCCTTTGAATTACTGTTTTGGCAGATTCTAGTGCCTGGTCCCTTTGGTCAGGAGAAATTTTGTCAACGATTGCTTTAAGCGTAACACTTGTGCCTCCCTCCAGATCAAGCCCTTTGCGGAATTTTAAGGTATTCAAAATTCGCATAGATCCAATATAAAACGCTTTTTGGGTAAAAGAGAAATGTTGACGAGGAAATAATTTTTTATTTACTACAGGAATTGTCGGAGACTCGAAAGAAAACGAAATTTTTTCAGGTACATTGATCCATATTGCCAACAAAGACAAAACAATGATACTCCAAAAAAGAAAACGCGGGTATTTTTTCATGCCAGAAGTGTTTCTTCGTCTCCAATAAGCATTACCTTCGAGCTTGAGAGAAGCGACAATACAAAAGGATCCCGTTTTGTTTTACGGAAATTAAACTCTTCTTCTGTCATGGCTGTATAATTTATTTCTGTCGCAAGACGTGTCTCTTCGTTACGAATAAGAAGCGTTACTTCGGGAAGCACCACTGTTCCTATAATTACTACGTCCACCTCGTCTGGTTTATTCTTAATTCGCTTCACGAATTTTCCAGACAAAAGCGCGTATTTTATTTTTCCTAATTTCGCTCTATTTTTTAGAATTTCACCACCCAAACCGCTAATTTTGGCCCCAATCACCAATAAATCATGGTAGAACGGATACGTTTTGGAAAATGCATAGTAAACCCTGTTTGCTCTGGGTTCTTTGGTCAAAATACCCTTGTTTTCCAAAAACTGCAATTCACGGCGCACTGCGTTAATTTCGTCTTTGGTACGACGAACCAATTCCCTCACGTGAAACATTTCGTAGGGAGAAGCAAGAAATACTTGCAAAAGAGTGACCCTTGATTTAGATGTAATAAGATCTGCTAACATAGTCCTGCCTCACTTCACCGTTAATATACCATCTGTAGGCAGAACAGTAAACCACAAAACGCCACGATTGAATTCGATGGCTTTTCCGCTTTGATCAAACACCATCAAACGCGCTGTCCTGCTGCTTTTTCTCCATGTACCAAGCGTTTGCTTTCCATCCATAAAAATATATGCTTTCCCCGTACCTTTTGTTTTGTAAAGTAAGTGAGCATTATTTTCATATCCATCGTTGGCGTTAGTTTCTAACATAGAAAGTACGATAATATTTTTTGCAGTTAGTTGCTTTTTGTTATTAAAATCTATGTGTGGCTTGCCTCCATTGTTCCTTTTATATGTATTAGTCACCTTATCGTATGTCCAGTCTACAAAGTATTCCTTGTAGCCTTCCCAAAGCTCCATATGCACTGATTGGCTCTCTGGCCTTGTGGTCGCATCTAATTTAAAGGAGTATCCTACGAAAGTATCATCCCAAGACTTCCCATCTTCATCAACATTTGTTAACTTTCTCTTATCCTTGGCCACTTTCCACAATTTTTCTGTTGATGAATACATCGTGTGCTCTGTATCCACCGCATGACCAATCCTGTTGTAATCTCGAACCATGATAGGAAAACCCAAGTCTTGATCAGAAATTTGATTCATATCGTTGTATTTGCTCCAATCATAATCTGAAAGCTGTCCAATCGCATTGGCAGGACCTGAGGTATTGGCGCCTCCCACGTGTGCGTACAATGGAGATATGCCATATTCAGACATGAAGTCGATAAAATACGTACGAGCAGATCTAACTGGCCCTATAATTCCCGCATCCTGACAATAAAACACAGCCAGGAATCGGGTAATTGAACCCTCTGCAACAGCCTCATACACGACATCGGCAAAAGAAAGCCCTGACTGAGGACGAGAGGCTTGGTGATTTTCAATCATTACACCAAGCGGTCTATGCTTGGACCACCAATCTTTTTGAGGCTTTGAATACTTCACGCCACTTAGAGGACATGCTTCTGTTTTTGGAAGTTTTTCATCAAATGTCAGTTGCCCCACTACTTTTGGCGTAGGCGCGGGTTCTGCTTTTTTGGCAATGGGAACACCACCGCCTTGAGCAAATGCCAAATAAGAAATTCCTGAGAAAAAAATATATACTCCAAGAATTAAAAATATTGTTGCAATAGTATTCTTATTCATTCTTTATGTGCTTTGCGTCCTTGATTACGCGCTTTTCCTCATCAGACAAATCATGCTCTATGCCCTTTCCTTCAAAAACTTGCTTGGTATACCACCTCGTACCCGAACGGGAATACAAACCAGATATGACCACCCCTGTATCTCTTCCATTTAAAAAAGCCAAAATGAAACTTTGATCTCCACCCGTGTCTTTAAATGGATTAAAACGAAGAAGACCTATCTTCTGGATATGAAAATCCCCTTCTTTTTCTATTCTATCACATTGTTGTTGTAGAAAATCAATATCCTTCTGCGCTTTCCCAATACCAGTAAGTAAGTCTTCCAAAATTGACTTCAAGTTCCCATCCTGCGATCCCTTGGTAAGCCTTTGGTAATGTAAAATCATTCGTACAGAAAAAAAAGATAAAACAAGAAGCCAAATTACCACAAAAACAAGAAGTGTCCCTTCAAAAGACAAAGGCATATATTTATTTATACTAGCCTCTTGACAGGCACAAGTCAATAGTGTACTCTTTTCCAATAGCATGAGTAAGCACAAAACTCGTAAAGAAAAAGTAATCGCTTCGCTTCGCAGAAAACTATCTGTTACAGAATTCCCTGAGAAAACAGCAATTCCTCGCTCTCAAACTTTTTTCATTCAACAACCACAACAATCCTATCAGGCAACCGTAACTCCTTCTCATATATATACCGATCTTCTTCGAACACTCATTCTTACTACTTTGATTATCATTTTTGAAATAGCATTACGTTTATTTATCTCAAAGTAAGCACGATATGAATATATATTCATACATACTATTGAAACCCGCCTTTTCCCAATTTAATCGGGGTTTGGCGAGGCGAAAGGGGGTGAGTTAACAATGGCACAAATGTATTGCGTAAAATGTCGAGCAAAGCAAGAGGATCCAAATGCTGTACCAGTTACCATGAAAAATGGTAAACCAGCAATGAAAGGTAAATGCCCAGTTTGTAGTACGGGAATGTACAAAATCGGCAAGGCCTAAAATTCTTGATTATCCTGTCGACAGGAATTCAAGAAACACAAAAAATCCCTCGCGCAAGTGGGGGATTTTTGTTGACACAACGCTTTATTCGTGAAATACTTCAGCTATGGAACCAAACGAACCACAACTTACTCCCAACATTCAAACAACACAACCAAGTGTAGAAAATTCACCAAAAAATTATACAAAAATAATTCTTCTTTCGGTAATAGGATTACTTCTTGTTGGCACGGTCGCCGGAGCATATTATTTAAAATCAAAAAATACATGGCCGCCTAACGGACCAATACCAATTGAAAATCCCGAGTCATGTCCACCAGGGTCAACGTATAAAGGTGGTATCTGTTTTATAGGTGGTACACCAAAATCATGTTCCGCTACCAACAAAGATGAAATATGTTCTACGGTTTCTGACGAAACTGCAAACTGGAAAACGTTTAATATCGAAAATATTACATTTAATTATCCAAATGACTGGACAGACCCTGAAATCTTCCCTACTAATTCTGGGTTGAGCGGAGTAGTTAAGACAGCTGATGGTTATATTGAAGTCGGCGTGCATACCGGTGGAAATAAAGGACATTCTTCAAAAGTAAACGAAGAATTTATCAAAAGATACGCTTCTGATGAAGGAAAAATCCTATTGTTAGATAATAGCTTGGCTGGTATTCGTGGCGTAGAACTTCAAGGCGTAAAAACAATTACTGTTTATATAGCTGCAAAAGATAAATTATCAGTCTATTCAATATATATTACTTCTCCTCAGAGTCTAAACCTAAACACTGAAGAGCTCTTTGATCAAATTCTCTCTACCTTCAGATTCACCCCATAAGAAGATCCTGAATCGAGTTCAGGATGACAAAAGAAGTTTTATTTTCCTTTATAGTGTTCTAGTTTATAAACCTTCACCACACTCACATTCCATTCTTCTACTATCTCTGCTCTTCCAAATCCTGCCACTTCCCATACCGCTGCTCCGCGCGGTTGACAAGCAGTATCTTCACACACAACCAGAAGCTGATCGGTCACCGTTTTTCTTTGGGGATCATTTATCAGGGTTTCGATCATCACTGGATCTTTCCCTGCAAGTTTAAGAAAGTATCTGTACCCATGATCTGAATTACCAAGAGTAAGTAACGCAAAATTATAAGGCTTATTGTCTGTCTTGGACAATACAAACTGCGCTATTTGCTTCACTTGTTCTTTTTGCCTATTGGGAAGTGATAAAAAGGGCATACCGGTATAATTGATATAAACTAATACCGAGAATGCGACAATGATAAATACCTTCAAAGATTTTTTATTCCATAAAAACGAAAAAGCATTACCAACGAGTAAAAACGGAAGCGGGAACATAAATCCAAAATAATAATCATAAATAGACTTTTTGTAAAATCCAAACATCAATACACCTACCAATAACCAGACTAAAATCAAGCTTCTCGAAAACCATTTTTCAGACTTTTCTTGAAATATCTTTCTATATTGATATAAAAAGATACCAAGCGACACCACCAGTAACACAATGGTTAGGTAGTACCAGACCGCGATATCCACGTGAGCTCTTGCAGAAACTTGTTCTGGTGGAGGATATTTCGTCACTAATCGTGCAAAAAGTCGAAACAAGACATTCCAAGCCGTCATCACATAGTTTCCACTCGCTCCACCCACCGCAGGTGAAACAAAAATAAACTTAATAATACTTTGAATATTTAGAAATCCATGACGAGCTTCAAACGCCAAAAATGGAGACCATCCTACCAAAAATCCTCCAAAAACCAATAGATATTTTGGAATTGTTTTTACTATATTTCTCTGTGTAAAAAATATATATACCCCAACAATTACCCCCACGAATAAAGATAGATAATGCAGTTGCATTAAAATTCCGAGTAACACACCAACAACTCCAAATAGATAAAGCGTGTTGCTTTTCACCCCTTTATAAAGCACATAAAGAGTTAGTAATGAAAAAAACGGCATAAGATTGGGATTCCATGAAGATCTGGAATACGCAATAACAAGGGGAGAAATCGCGTACAAACTTGCAGCGACTAAACCAGCTTTCTTGTCAAAAAACTCATTACCAATACGATATATCAAATATACAGTTAATACCCCAAAAAGCCCCACCATCACCGCAGGCCCAACGGGATCATAATTAAATAACCACAAAAATGGCGCCATGAAATAATAATAAATAGGACCAAGAAAAAACCCGCCGACAGACGACGTGGGACCCAGGAGGGTGAATTTGCCGTGTAAGATATTATAGACAACCAATACATCTCTTCCCTCATCGCCTAAAAAAGTCATATAGTCACCTATTTTATATAACCGTAAAAAGGCCGCGGTAAAAAGAATAATAATGAGAAGAATATTACTTTTGAGAAGTTTTAGCATTTTTTAAATATTGAGTTTTCCAAATAATCTTGTTGTAAATAAAATAATTAAGAGGAATAATTAAAAATATAATCGTCGGGAATAACACCAAAATACGCGTGGGTAATGTGAAATTCAAAAGAACTGTATATTCTCCAAGAAGCCTTATTCCCAACCATACGGCAAATGCTTGCAGGAAAATTGAGACTAAAGAAGTCGTATTGAATTTTAACAGTCGTATTACAAATGGCGATGATTCTTTCATTTTTTTGGTATCTTTAAATGTCCAAAAATTATTACATAAAAAGTTTGATAATATCGCAAATTCTGCCCCAATTCCAGCAGCCATACCTTGAGACAATGCAATAAGTTGATGCGCATCTACCGAAACGCTATCTTGAATAAATCCCACAACCGTATAAAATAAATATGCCAAAGCCAATCCCGCTCCCAATTGAATTGCTCCTTCTTGCCCAAGCAGTTGCAGAATAAAGCCTGTGCCACCCACTACCAAAAATTTTATTACCCGCTTCAATTCTATAATCCGCGCAATTACCACATAGCTTAACAGTTCTACAATATATTCCATGGGAACAATTTTTGAATTGCCAAGTGTTCTATCGCTAAAATGAAAAGGTACTTCGCCAATTTTGAATCCATCACGAACAGTCTTGTGTAAAAAAGAAACCTGAAAAGTGTATCCACGAAATTGCGTAAGTTCTTCTTTCTCTTTTAGGAAAACTTCTTTCTTAAGCGCGCGATATCCCCCAGTCCAATCATGAATCGCAAACCTCATAAAAATAAGGCGTATGATTATATTGGCAACAATAGAAAAAGCTTTTCTCTGAATCGGCCAATTTTGCGGAATGGATCCACCATCACTATAACGATTTCCGATAACCATATCGCATCCTTCATCTATTTTCTTAAGAAACTCTGGAATTTTTTTGGGATCATGCTGTAGATCTGCATCCATCTCAAACATCACGTCAGCGTTCATTTTCTCAATCGCATAGTCCATGGCGCGCACATATGCTGCGCCCAAACCCTGCTTTATTCCTGATGAGATATCGATATTTTTATACTTTGCCACAAGTTTTTGTACTGCTTCTTTTGTGCCATCCGGAGAATTATCATCGGCGACCAAAATAGACATTTTGTGGTTTTTAATCCGTGGAAGAATATCATCCTCTAAAACAGGAATAATTTTTTCAATATTTTCTTTTTCGTTGTATGTTGGCAGAATAATTACTACATTCATGCTTGTAGAGATTTAAAATATTCTATGGTTTTTTTAATTCCTTCTTCTATGCTAACAGTTGGCGCCCAATCCAACAACCTCTTGGCTTTTGTAATGTCTGGGTTTCTTTGGGTGGGATCATCCATTGGCAAATCTTCATGCGCAATTTCAGATCCAGAATCAACCAGTTCTTTCACAAAGTGAGCAAGCTCTAAAACAGTTTTTTCACTTGGGTTGCCTAAGTTTATAACTTCGCCCTTTGTATTGTCAGAAAACATCGTCCTCATAATGCCCTCTACCATATCCGACACATAGCAAAAACTGCGCGTCTGACTTCCGTCTCCATAAATAGTTAATGATTTATCCTCTAAAGCTTGTGTTATAAAATTAGATACTACACGACCGTCTTCTTTTTGCATATACGGACCATAGGTATTGAAAATACGAATAATGCGTGCATCTACCCCTTCTTTTCGCCAAAAATAAGAAGTCAATGTTTCTCCGAACCTCTTGGATTCATCATATACAGATCGTGGCCCGATAGTTGACACATTTCCTCGATATTCTTCATTCTGAGGATGTTCGAGTGGCTCCCCATAGACCTCTGAGGTAGATGCAAAAAGAAATTTGGCGCCACATTTCTTGGCAAGCTGCAGCAGTTCCAGCGTGCCTTTGGTATTGGCCATCATCGTCGCAACAGGAAAGGTTAGATAACTAATCTTACTTTTCTCATTCGGTGATGCCGGAGAAGCCAAATGGAAAATAAAATCAGGCTGTAAATCCTCAGGCAAACAACAGGTAATATCGTGATTAAGAAATGTAAAATTTTTATCTTCCTGTAATTTTTGTATATTCTGCGGTGAGCCAGTGAGAAGATTATCTACGCAAATAACTTTGTATCCTTTCGTAAGTAATTGTCGGCAGAGGTGTGAGCCGATAAAACCCGCTCCTCCCGCAACCATTGCTACTTGCATAAGTGTTGTTTAGGAAGTACTCCTTTTTTCCATCTCCAAATCTGCTTTTACCATCATTTCAACTAAATCTTGAAAACTTGTTTTTGGACTCCACCCAAGTTCATTCTTTGCTTTACTACAATCCCCAACAAGAGAATCTACTTCTGCGGGACGCAAAAATGCCTTTTGATTTGCAACTACATAGGAATGCCAATTGGAAATCCCCACTACCCCAAAAGCAAGTTCTACAAATTTTTGGACCGAATGCTTTACGCCTGTTGCAATAACATAATCATCTGGCTTATCTTGTTGCAACATAAGCCACATCGCTTCTACATAATCTCCTGCGAATCCCCAATCGCGTTCTGAATCTAAATTACCAAGTTCCAATTTATCTTGCTTGCCCAAAGATATTTTTGCTACTGCGTTACTAATTTTTCGAGTAACAAATTCCAAACCACGCCTTGGAGATTCGTGATTAAATAATAGTCCTGAACAGGCAAATAAATCAAAACTTTCACGATAGTTAAGCGTTATGTAGTGTCCATATACTTTCGCAACACCATAGGGGCTTCTGGGATAAAATCTGGTTGTTTCTTTTTGAGGAGTTTCGGTTACTTTTCCAAACATCTCAGAAGAAGAAGCTTGATAAAACTTAATTTTAGGATTTACTGTTCGGATTGCCTCAAGCATTCGAGTAACACCAAGCGCAGTAAATTCTCCGGTAAGAACCGGTTGATTCCATGATGTTTTTACAAATGATTGTGCTGCTAAATTATATACCTCTTCCGGTTCTGCATCAGAAATTGCAGAGGCCAATGAGCTTTGGTCAAGTAAATCACCTTGCAAAAGTTCGATCTTGTCTTGAATATGCTTAATGCGTTCGTTATTAACCGTGCTTGTTCGACGAGTTAAGCCAAACACTTTGTACCCCTTAGACAATAATAATTCTGCCAAATATGAACCATCTTGTCCCGTAATACCAGTAATGAGTGCTCTCTTCATA
>CAYICR010000010.1:8664-15859 GCA_964361925.1 uncultured Gammaproteobacteria bacterium | reverse complement strand
GCAAAGAAGGGTGACATGGTCATCATAACGGGAAAAGGGCATGAGCGGTCCATGAATTTTGGAAAAGGAGAGGTGAAGTGGAGCGATCATGATGCCGTTGGTTTGGCCCTGGAAGAAAGAGATTAAATATGAGTAATATAAGAAAAATACATTTTGTTGGGATAAAGGGAGTAGGCATGACGCCACTTGCGATTATCGCAAAAGAAGCACGCATAAAGGTAAGCGGATCAGATATGGCAGAAAGCTTTATCACCGATGAGCCACTTGGAAAAGCAGGAATCGTGCCCATCAGTGGATTTGCCCCTGAAAATGTGGGAGAAGTGGATTTGGTTATCACAACTGGTGCGCATGGTGGGCTTGATAATGTTGAGGTGGTAGAGGCGAAAAATCGCAATATCAGAGTTGTTACCCAAGGACAGGCACTTGGTGAATTCATGAAAGGTGAGATTTTCGACCGTCCCGATATGCTTGGTGTTTCAGTGAGTGGGTCTCATGGGAAGACGACTACCACCGCGATGATTGCCACGATGCTTTGGATAAATGGAAAGGATCCTAGTTATGCTATTGGTACGAGTCAAATAGCATCGCTTGGATCGTGTGGACACTACGGGAAAGGAGAATATTTTATCGCAGAGGCCGATGAGTATGCCACAGAGCTGGTGTACGACAGAAGGCCAAAGTTTTTGTGGCAAAATCCACGATATGCGATTTTTACAAATATCGATTTAGATCACACTGATTTATATTCTTCTATTGAAGACGTTTTGGATGCTTTTCTTAGGTTTACCCAGAATATATCACCAGGCGGAGCTCTTATTGCTTGTAAAGATGATTCTCATATGCAGAAGCTATTAAGTATGTATTCTGGGAGAGTAATGACGTATGGATTTTCTAAAAATGCTCAGTATCAAATTGAGAATGTGCGTATGTCTTCTGGAAAAATGTTTTTTTGGATTTATCACCGAGAAACTTCTCTTGGTGAGTTTGTTTTGAACGTTCCAGGAGAACATAACGCGCTTAATGCTACCGCGGCGGTAGTTTTTGGTTTGGAAATTGGATTATCTATAGCGCAAATTAAAAAGGGAATTTCTGCATATAAAGGTTCTAAGAGGCGGTTTGAGTTGATTGGTACGCTTACCAGTGGAGCGATTGTGTATGATGATTATGCTCATCATCCCGCGGAAATTCAACAAACCCTCATGTCGGCCAGGAAAATGTTCTTGGGCAAGCGTATCGTCTGCGTATTTCAGCCTCATACGTATTCTCGCACAAAAGCTCTTTTTTCTGAATTCGTCTGCGCATTTTCTGATAGCGATGAGGTGGTTTTGCTTGACATATACGCTTCGCTTCGCGAGGGGAGAGATGATTTGGTTTCTTCTTCATCGCTAGCGATGGAAATGAAAAAAGTTCATAAAAATGTACGTTATATCCCTAGTGTTTCTGAGGCTACGGAATATATTGCAAGTCAAAAATATGGTTCGGATACCATAATTTTTACCATGGGAGCGGGAGATGTATATAAAATAAGTGAAAAGTTGAGATTTGTTTCTTTTTAGCCAAAAATATGGTAAAATAAAGCCTATAGTTGATATATCATATGGAAAAATTTGTAATCACGGGAAAAACACCATTGCATGGAAGTACTCAGGTTTCAGGAGCCAAAAATGTGGCGCTTAAAGCAATTGTTGCCGCTTGTTTAACTGATGAAGAAGTAGTGATTCGCAATATTCCTCTTATATCAGATTTGTACGTAATGGCAGAAATTGTTGAGGAGCTTGGTGGGCAGGCGGTTATTGAGGGTCATACCATTACCATACGGGTACAAAAATTTGCCTCAACAACTATTTCTTTAGATCGAGCTGCGCATATTCGTACCTCAGTCATGTTCTTGGCTCCTCTTTTAGCACGGGAAGGAAAAGCGATTATTCCAAATCCCGGTGGATGTCGTATTGGAGCACGCCCCATAGATAGAACGATTGACGGATTGACTAAAATGGGAGTAGATATTCGATATGAAAGTAGCGATGGGTATTTTTATGCAAAAGTAATTTCAAAAGAAAAGCTGTCTGGCGTTGAATACACGTTTGAAAAAAACACCCATACAGGCACAGAGACTCTTATGCTGGCTGCGGTGTTGGCTACTGGTAAAACAGTTCTTCAAAATACCGCGCAGGAACCAGAGATTGATGAGCTTATTGCGCTTTTAACAAAAATGGGCGCAAAGATTAAAAGAACAAAAGATCGCACTATTGAAATTGATGGGGTGGCTCGTTTACACGGCGCAGATTTTGAAATAGGACCAGATAGAAATGAAATAGTAACACTTGCTATCGCAGCGGTGCTTACAAAGGGCGATATATTGGTAGAAAATGCGCACAAAGCTGATCTTCATAGTTTTCTAGCAGTGTTTGAAAAAGCAGGAGGAGGATATGAAACCAAGGACACAGGAATAAGGTTCTTTTATAAGAGCCCTATACAATCAGTAGATGCTACTACTGCGCCAGCTCCTGGGTTTATGACAGATTGGCAGGGACCATGGGTAATACTTATGACTCAAGCACAGGGTGTTGCGGTAGTACATGAGACTGTGTATGAAAATCGTTTTGGCTACGTCTATAATTTAAAGAAAATGGGAGCACTTATTCAATTGTTTAATCCAGAAATAGTAAATCCAGAGACATTTTATAATTTTAACTCAGAGGATGATCAAGATTACTTTCATGCGGCAAAAATAACAGGACCAGTGAATTTACACAATGCGGTAGTTGAGATTTCAGATCTTCGGGCAGGTGCTACTTTAGTACTGGCTGCGCTTGCAGCCCAGGGAACAAGCACTATTTATGGTCTAGAGCACCTTGACAGAGGTTATGAAAATTTTGAGGAACGACTTAGTCAGCTAGGTGCACAAATTCAAAGGATAAAAGAAGACTAATATGAATAAAGAAGCAGCTATTATTTTGGCAGCTGGAAAAGGAAGCCGTATGAATATGTCTGGTGAAAATAAAGTCGCTCTTCCTTTGGGTGGAAAACCCATGATTAGACACGGAGTAGAATTGTTGATGCGTTTATCGTTTGATCCAATTGTAGTCGTGGTTGGGTTTGGAAAGGAATCTGTTGTATCAGCTCTTGCAGGTGAAAAAGTAGTGTTTGCAGACCAAGTGGAACAATTGGGAACAGCTCATGCCGCGCAGTGCGGACTTGAAAAAGTGCCAGAGGATAGAAAGGACATATTAATTATTCAAGGAGACGATTCCGCTTCTTATACAGATAAAACCATTACCGATTTGTTAAAAAAACATATAGAAACAGGGGCCGCTATTACCCTTCTTACTCTTATGTTGGATAAGCCAGCAGGGCTTGGGCGAGTTGTAAGAGATGAGGACGGAAGGATAAAGGCGATTGTGGAAGATAAAGATGCGTCATCCGAACAAAGAATGATTCATGAAATTAATCCCGCTTGTTATTTCTTTTCTGCCCAATTTTTGAGAAGATATATTCAGCATGTAGAAGAAAGTCCAGTTTCAAAAGAGCGATACCTAACTTCTCTTGTTGGTTTGGCAATAAAAAATCATGAAAAAATAGCAACAGTTACCGTAGAAAATATGCCATGGCGAGGCGTAAATACGCCAGATGAGCTACGTGAAGCAGAAGAATTATTAAGGAGAAAATAATTATGGAGCAGAAAAAAAATATTTATATAGAGGAAGTAAAAGAGTTTTCTTTCGAAGTTGCAGATGCGGTGAGAAATCTTGTTCGGCAATTGAGTGGCAACTTTCAACCACTTTCAGAAGATGATTTTCATTTTTTAATTGATTCAAAAAATACTCATCTTTATCTTGCACGCCTAAAAGGCAGTAATAAAATAGTTGGGATGGTGACATTGGTTGTGTATAGAATTCCATTTAAAATGAAAGCACAGCTTGAAGATATCGTAGTAGATGAAAGCATGAGGGGAAAAGGAATAGGGAAAATGCTCATGAATTTTTCTATTGGAAAAGCAAAGGATCTTGGTGTTAAGTCACTTAATTTCACTTCGAGGCCTGAAAGGGAAATCGCAAATAAGCTTTATAAAAATCTTGGTTTTAAGAAAAGTGATACCAATGTATATAACCTGTCGTTATAATGAATAAAATTGTCCTGTTTGATATAGATTACACATTATTCAATACGGACAGGTTTAGACAAAGCAATTTATCAGATTTTGTCCTATATGGTGAAGTAACGCAGGCGATTACTCAGCTTGAAAAAGTTGCAACGCTTGGAATTTTTTCCGAAGGAACGTTGGAGTTGCAAAATGAAAAGCTACATCAAACAAATATTCTGCCCCATTTTATAGAAGAACATATACATATTGTCGCAAAAAAAGAAGAGGGATTGAAGACAGTTTTGCATAAATATCGTAATTACAAGATTTTTTTAATTGATGATAAGCTCACTATTTTGCAAAAAGCAAAAAATATATTACCGGAGCTGATTACTATTTGGATAAAAAGAGGAAAATATGCATTGACTCAAGATTCAATTGCAGGATTTGTTCCTTGGGCAACAGTAGATAATTTGTCAGATATTATTGAACTCATTGCGAAAGATTAATATGTGTGGAATATTTGGTTACGTAGGAAACGCAAAAAATACTGCCGCAAAAATTTTATCAGGCCTCAAGCTCCTTGAGTATAGGGGCTATGATTCGTGGGGGATCGCGGTAAAAAATGGCGCAAAGCTTGCTGTTGAAAAGCACATAGGAAAAATTGGAACATCGGTAGCTACGTTACCAAATAGCACCATTGGCATTGGACACACTAGGTGGGCAACTCATGGTGGAGTCACCAGCGAGAACGCGCATCCTCATACAGATTGCACACTTCAGTTGGCAGTAGTCCACAATGGGATAGTTGAAAATTTTGCAGAGTTAAAGAAAGAGCTGGTTTCCAAAAATCACACTTTTATTTCAGAAACAGATACTGAGGTTATTTCACACATGGTTGAAGAATTATTAAAAACAAACGGATTTGCCACATCAGTCCGTAAGGCATTTTTAAGTCTCCAGGGCCTTAATGCTCTGGTGATAGTGAATGCAAAATCGAAAGAAATTATTGCTGCAAAAAATGGTTCACCGCTTGTGGTTGGAAAGGGAAAAGATGGTTACTACATAGCATCAGATGTCTCAGGTATTATCGAGCACACCAGGGAAGTTCTGTTTCTCAAAGATAATCAGATGGTAATTTTAGGAACCCAAGTCCAATTATTGTCTTTGCCAGAAGGAAAAAAATTACCCATAATTTTTGAAAAGATCGATTGGGCTATAGAAAAAGCAGATAAGGGGAGATTTCCGCATTTTATGATAAAAGAAATTTTCGAACAACCAAAGGTGATAAGAAATATAGCGCAAAACTATGAAGACCAGCTTATAAAAATTTCACATCTGATAGAAAAAGCAAACGGTACTTTTTTTATTGGGGCGGGTACTGCATTTCACGCGTGTTTAGTTGGGATGTATTTATTTTCTCATCTTGCAAAAAAACATGTAAATACTGCTGTTGCTTCAGAATTTAATTATCTTGAAGATTTTTTAACAAAAAAAAGTTTGATAATCGCGCTTTCTCAATCAGGAGAGACCATAGATGTTATCGAGCCTCTAAATAGAGCCAAAGAAAAAGGAAGCAAGATCATAGCTTTTACAAACGTATTGGGTTCTACGATATATCGAATGGCAGATCATAAAATTCTTTTGGGTGCAGGACCAGAAAAAGCAGTGGCGTCAACAAAAGCGTACATTGCTAAATTGTCGGCACTATTACTTTTGACATTCGTGATGAATAAAAACATGGTAAAAGGAAGGTCTCTTCTTTTGAAAGTGGCAGATGAAATAGATCGATTGTTGAAAAAATCAGAAGTTGATCTGATAAAATCCATCGCCCAAAGATTAAAAAATGTCCAACATTTATATGTAATTGGCAGGGGATTGTCTTATCCTTCGGCTTTGGAGGGTGCTTTAAAAATAAAAGAAGTGAGCTATATTCATACAGAGGGATTAGCTGGAGGAGAATTAAAACATGGGACAATAGCGCTTATCTCTCCTGGAACTCCTTGTATCGTTTTTGCTCCCCATGACGAAACATACTTTGCAATGATTTCAAATGCGACTGAGATAAAGTCTCGTGGAGGAATTATTATAGGGATAAGTCATGAAAATTCACCAGTATTTGATTTTTACATTGAGGTAAAAGACATAGAGGAAGCAACAGTAATAGCGCAAAATATTCCTCTTCAGCTCTTGGGATATTTTTTGGCTGTAGAGAAAAAACTTGATCCTGATAAGCCACGAAATTTAGCAAAGAGCGTGACAGTAAAGTAAAACTATCAACTATGAATAAAGAATTAAGAACAATTTTGATTTTGCATGGGTGGGGATTGCGCGGAAATATATATAAAAACCTACAAACACTTCTTGAAAAAGAAGGATATAAAGTTTTTGTTCCAGACATGCCCGGATTTGGAGATGAGCCATTGACCAATTCTGCCATGAACCTAACAGATTATGTGAATTTTGTGAAAAAATATATAGTTAAAAAAGGGCTATCAGAAGTGATTGTAATTGGTCATTCCTTTGGAGGGAGGGTAGGACTAAAACTTTCTTATCTATATCCAAGGCTCGTAAAGACGTTAGTGTTAACTGGAGTTCCCGTTGTGAGGCATATAAATATAAAAGGAAAAATAGTAAAATTTTTTCTCAAGAATTTAATTGGATTAAGACCTGTGTTCCCAGTTTCTCTTTTGAAATTTGGGAGAAAAATTATATATCGTTTTATTGGTGAGTATGATTATTATAAAGCGGGAAATCTTAAAAAAACATTTCAAAACATTATAAATGAAGATATAAGTTTGTATGCTGCAAAACTTATTATGCCCGTTTTGTTGATTTGGGGGGAAGATGATATCTTTACTCCTGTATCAGATGTTGAGAAGATAAAATTAATTATGCCAAGAGTCAGCTCGGTGATTTTAAAATCAAATGGACATAGGCTACCGTATGAAAATCCAAAAATTTTTATAGAAGTGATGAAGCAGTATATATGAATATAATTTTTGCTTTAACGAGCCTTTTTTTCTTTTTGTGGATTGTGCGAAATGTTCTATTTTGGATCGCACTGTGGCAATTGAAAGAATATAGATTCGACCGTGTTAAAATTCACTT
>CAYICR010000010.1:3459-8564 GCA_964361925.1 uncultured Gammaproteobacteria bacterium | reverse complement strand
GCTTTATTGTATGTTCTTCCAATTGCTAATCAATTTGTTTGGCTGATGATTCTTGATAAGCTGGTTGTTTTGATTGTTGCTTTTGCGATTTTTGCTTTTTCAATTCCAACCGAGTTTTACCGTGATTTGCAAATTGAAAAGGCGGTCAGGAAAATAGAAAATTATAAAAAAATTAATAAAAAATTATTAGTTATTGGAATAACTGGTAGTTACGGAAAAAGCTCTACCAAGGAATATGTTGCCCAAATGTTGGATAAAAAATTTAACGTGTTAAAAACACAAGGAACCAATAATACTCCAATAGGTATTGCCAATACTATTCTTCAATCATTAAGAAAAGATACACAAATTTTTGTTGTCGAGATGGGAGCATATAAAAAAGGAGAAATTGCACAGCTCTGTGAAATGGTACGTCCAACTATTGGTATTTTAACAGCGGTTAATATGCAACATGCATCTCTTTTTGGAGATCTTGAAAACACCAAACAAGCAAAATATGAACTTATGGAATCTCTTCCAAAAAATGGCCTTGCTTTATTTAACGGGAATAATCAGAACGCAGTAGAGCTTTATAAAAAGTCAAAAAAGAAAAAAATATTATATAAGGTCAAAAATACTTCGTTATCTAAAATAACTGATGAAAAAGAAGTCGCTGCTTATGGCATCGTAACGGAAAAAAACGCGGTTTCATTTTCTGTCGTATTAGGAAAAAAATCACTTCGTTTGACCGCGCCACTTGTGGGGGCGCATAATGTGGAAAATATATTACCCGGCGTATTTTTGGCACATCATTTGGGAATGAATGATGCTGAGATAAAAAAAGCAATTTCTGTTCTCGTACCAATTCCAAAAACCATGATTTTACATCAAGCGCTTGGGGTGAGTATAGTTGATGACACCTTTAATGCAAATCCTCAGGCTGTTCGTGCGGTATTGGAATACATGAAGCTTTATACAGGAAAGCGCATATTGGTAATGCAACCGATGATCGAGTTGGGAAAGAATGCCTCTGAGGAACATGAGCTTATAGGAAAAGAAATAGGAAATGTGTGTGATTTTTTGTTCTTAACAAACAAAAATTTTTATCAAGATATTCTTCGGGGAGTGAAAAAAAGTAAAAAAAAGTGCGTAGTCGTTGTGGGGAACACGTTATTTATTTCACAGAGAATTTCTGCATTATCCCAAAAAGGAGATATTATTACCTGCGAAGGGAAAGAGGCAGCATTTGTGCTAGATAGGTTGTTTTAGTCTTCTTGTATGAAAAAAGTTATAGCAATTTCTCTTTCTCCCAACACGACCAGAGCAGACGTGTTACTGGCTTTACGGTTCATTTTTTCTCCATGGTTATATTTGAGTGGATCTTGCGTTGGTCTCCTTGAGCAATGGTTTAAGGGATATTTCGATGTAGCCTGCGCTATTGCTTTTAATTCCGGCAGATCCTCATTTTTCGCAATTTTAAAAGCACTTGATATAACCAAGAATGATGAAGTAATCATACAGGCTTTTACTTGTGTTGTGGTGCCCAACACGATTCTTGCGTTGGGAGCAAAACCAGTATATGTAGATATTCAAAAAAATTTGACAATGGACCCGCATGATTTAAAAAGAAAAATTTCTCATAAAACAAAAGTAATTGTTGTCCAACATACACTTGGTATTCCTTCGTCTATGCAGGAAATTATAGAAATAGCCAAAACATATAATATTCCAGTTATTGAAGATGTCGCTCATACAGTTGGGGGAACATATCAAAAGCATAAGCTCGGAACGATCGGTATTGCTGGGTTTTTTAGTTTTGGGAGAGATAAAGCGTTTTCGTCCGTATATGGTGGCGTGGTGATAACAAATAATGAATTATTGGGTAAGAAAATTCAAGCGTTTCGAAATCAAATGAAATATCCCCGTGTTGCTTGGGTTGTTCAGCAATTATTTCATCCAATTGCTTTTGCTTTTATTCTTCCAATCTATAATATTTTTGGAATTGGAAAAATTCTTCTTGTAATTTTCCAACAACTTTCTTTTCTTTCGTTTCCAGTGACTTCAAGAGAAAAAAGTGGAATATTTGAAATCGAATTTGTGCAAAAAATGCCCAATGCGCTTGCTGGGCTTGCGCTACAGCAGCTTCAAAACATGGAAGCAGTAAATAGAAAAAGAATTTTGTTTGTGGATATGTATCAAAAAGAATTGTCAGCTTTAGGTTTTGACAATATATATGGTGATTTGCAACCACTTCTTCGGTATCCAATTTTGACCAAAAAAAGAGATGAACTAGTATTGTATTTAAAACAATACGGAGTATACGCAGGAAAATGGTACTCAGAAGTTATAGATCCCAAAGGGTCGGATTTGAAAAAAGTAGGATATGTCATGGGGAGTTGTATAGTGGCAGAGGAAACGGCGAGAACCATAATCAATCTTCCAACGCATCCACGAATGAATAAGCAAGACGTTGAATATATTATTAATCTTTTAAAAATTTATGCTAAGCATTAAAGAAATTACCAGTAAAAATGAGTGGGAACATTTTTTACAAAGTGAAAAAAATTCTTACTACCCTTTTTTTCAATCATGGAATTGGGGGCTTGTTCAAGAGGATATAGGGCATAAAGTTTGGCGTATGGGGATTTTTGAGGAAAAAAAACTTGAAGGGGTAGCTCAAATCATATATGTTCAGGCAAGGAGAGGTCATTATTTGCATCTTCGACATGGACCAGTTGTCAAGCAATTTAATAAAAAGGTTTTTAAAAAATTGCTTGATTACGTTATAGGTTTGGCGCAAGGGAAAAAATGTTCTTTTATTCGCATGAGTCCAACTATACAAACAAAACTTGTTGATAACGCTTTATTGCGTGAGATGAGACTGAGAAATGCTCCTGTTCACCGTGTGGATGCAGAGGAGTGTTGGGTCTTGGATATTACAAAACCCGAAGAAGCGATATTGGGCGATATGAGAAAGTCTCACCGATATCTTATTAAAAAGATGATAAATGAGAAAGAGATAAGTAATAAGGTAAGAATTGTCCAAACAAAAAATCTAAAAGATATTGCAAAGTTTTTACCTCTTTATAAAAATTTATCAAAAAGAAAACACTTCGTTCCGCATAGAGGTATACGAGAAGAATTTGAAATTTTTGGAAAAGATGATCAAGAAGTTTTATTCCTTGCGAACTTGCCTGCCGGCAGGCAGGGTGACAAAAAAATAATAGCAGGGGCGTTGGTTGCATTTGTAGGAGAAAGCGCAATTTATCGTCACAGCGCGTCAGACGAGAATTATCGTGATATATCTGCGATGTATCTTTTGCTCTGGGAAGCAATTTTGGAAGCAAAGAGAAGAGATAAAAAATCATTTAATTTTTGGGGGATTGCCCCTCTTGCAAAACCAAATCATCCCTGGGCTGGCTTGACTATGTTCAAAACCGGTTTTGGGGGATCACGAATGGAATTTCTTCACGCACAAGATCTACCCCTAACTCTTGTCTATTGGAAAACGTATGCGATCGAAATTGCTTCAAATTTCCTCAAAGGTTATTAGCAAATAGTAAAATAGGTTTGAACGAATATCAGAAATAGGGTATAATGACCTTCTATGGCGCAACTTTTGGGGCTTACTATTCTGTCTGCTTTTATCACACTGATTCTTTTAGTACCATTCATAGACTTTTTATATAAAGTAAAACTTCGCCGTCAAGTTCAGCAAACCAGGGATCCAATGAACCAACGAACTCCTGTTTTTGATAAATTTCATGCTTGGAAAGTAGGAACCCCATTTGGTGGAGGGATTCTGATTATTTTGGTTGTTTCTATTCTTTCTTTGTGGGCGTATGGCATGCTTGGGGTGGTAGTAAAGCCATGGGAACTATTTGTGTTGCTTTTTACTTTTTTTAGTTTTGGACTTTTAGGCCTTTATGATGACGTGAAGAAGTTGGTGCAAGCAAGTGGTACGTTTTGGGGTCTTCGTTTTCGCCACAAGCTTATCATTCAAATGATTTTGGCTTTGATCATCGCATACGTGATTTATGCTCAGCTCGGTTATAATTTTATTTTTATTCATGGTATAGGATTGGCTCCTGTTGGTTGGTTTTTTGTGCCTTTTGCCGCTTTTGTGATCGTGGCCTTTGCGAATGCATTCAACATCACTGATGGGCTTGATGGTTTGGCTTCTGGCCTTTTGCTTATTTGTCTTGGTGCTTTTTTGGCAATTTCTACAAGTCAGCTTGATGATTTCCTAGGTGTGTTCATCGCAATTCTTATGGGTTCTGTAGCGGTATTTTTGTATTTCAATATTTATCGTGCGAGGCTGTGGCTTGGTGACGTTGGATCACTTTCCCTGGGAGCGGTTTTGGCTGTAATTGGACTTTTGACAGGTAAAACAATAGCGCTTGCTTTTATCGGAGGAGTATTTGTGCTTGAAGTAAGCTCCTCACTTCTCCAGCTTTTGAGTAAGAAATATTTAGGAAAAAAGTTATTTTCTGTTTCCCCGCTTCATCTTTATTTGCAAAAAAAAGGCTGGGAAGAACCAAAAATTGTTATGCGCGCATGGTTGTTGGGATTTATGTTTGCGATTTTGGGTTTGTATCTTGCGTTTATTAAATAAGTGCTTCTCCTTCCTGTTTGGTTCTCTTTCTTTCCCGTGATACAATTATTATGATGAAACGAATAGACTATCCGCTTGTTATCGTGGTTACCATCCTCACTCTTTTTGGTTTGTTAATGGTATATAACGCTTCTTCCTTCATCGCTTTTCGAGATTTTGGAGATAAATATCATTATTTTAAAGACCAGACAGTTTGGATATTGTTAGGGGTGGGAGCACTGTCTTTTTTCACTTTTTTTGATTATCGCAAGTTATACATATTGGCAATTCCTATATTGATAAGCGCTATTTTACTTTTGATAGCGGTTTTTATCCCAGGTCTTGGGATAACTGCGTTGGGTGCCAGGAGATGGATTAATGTAGGTTTTTTTGTTTTGCAACCCGCGGAATACGTAAAATTAGCATTGGCGATTTATTTATCAGCGTGGTTTTCTAGCAAGGAAAGAGGGCGAGTTCTCGCATTTTGTTTGCTTATTGGATTAGTGTTGGGTTTGGTTATGTTGGAGCCTGA
>CAYICR010000010.1:0-3359 GCA_964361925.1 uncultured Gammaproteobacteria bacterium | reverse complement strand
GGGCTGGGTAATTCCTTGCAAAAGTACGCGTATTTACCAGAAAATACTACTGATTCAATTTTTGCAATTATTGCGGAAGAAACAGGATTCTTGGGATCAGTGGTGTTACTTGGTCTTTTGATTCTTTTGGTCTGGCGTGGATTTGTGATAGCCATGCGCGCCAAAGATGCGTTTGGTAAGTTACTTGCTGGGGGTATTACAACTTTTTTGGGGACGCAGATGCTAGTTAATTTAGCAGCAATGACAGCGCTTCTTCCTCTTACCGGTGTTCCGCTTCCCTTTATCTCCTATGGGGGATCAGCACTCGTGGTTGACTTGTGTGCTATTGGAATGTTATTAAATATCTCAAGACGTACATGAAACTTATCATTACTGGAGGTCATTTATCGCCAGCGCTTGCGTTTATTGAAGCGCTTCCAAAAGATGTAGATGTTCTTTTCGTGGGAAGAAAATATGCGTTTGAAGGAGATGAAGGTATATCTTTGGAGCACCAAAGCGCTTCTCGGCTTGGTATACCATTTGTATCTATTACTACGGGGAGAATTCAGCGCACATTTACGAAATATACCCTGTTGTCTCTTCTCAAGATTCCAGTGGGATTGGTGCAGGCATTTGTTCTCCTTCAAAAAAATAAACCTGACGGCCTTGTATGTTTTGGAGGATATATTTCAGTTCCTGTAGCTTTTGCTGCATATATTCTACGCATTCCTATCGTGATACACGAACAGACGCTGGAAGCTGGTTTTGCCAATAGATTAATAGCATTGGTTGCTACCAAGATTTGTATTTCCTGGAAAGATTCAGAAAAGTTTTTCCCTAAAAATAAAACAATACTAACAGGAAATCCTTTAAGAAAAGTTTTTTTTCAAACAGAAATAGAACCACTTTCATTTGTATCGTATGATTTTCAACAGGAAAAACTTCCGTGCATTTTTGTTACGGGAGGAAGCACTGGATCCCATGTAATAAATTGCTTGTTGGAAGAATCGCTTCCTGCAATTCTTCGCTTTGCCAAAGTTATACATCAAACAGGAGACGCGAGAATGTATGGGGACTTTGATAGGCTTGAGAAGTTAAGGGGTAAATTGTCCAAAGATATGCAAAAAAGATATGTGCCTGTTAAATTTCTTATGCCAAAAGAAGTAAATACGGCTATAAAAACCGCAGATTTGGTTATTGGCAGATCGGGGATTAATACTATCACCGAGCTGTTATTTCTAGAAAAGATGGCGCTTTTAATCCCCTTGGTTAACACTCAAAAAGATGAGCAAAAAAAGAACGCGGAATTTTTGAAAGAGAAAGGATTAGCAGAAGTATTAGGTCAACAGACGGTAACTTCTTCTCATTTTCTTTCAGTAGTCCAGCGCATGTTGAGGCAAAAGGAGAAATATATTTTAAAAGGCGATATGGGTGAGGTGGGTAATGCTCAGCAGGCAGCAGGAAAAATTGTAGAGGTGGTATCAGAAGTTGTATGAAAGCCTCTCCTCGGATAATAAAAAAAAGAAATGCAACACAAAAAGTATTATTTATTGTATCGTTGTTCACGTGTCTTATTTTAATTTTGTTATTTGCAACGTACAAACTTCGTTATTTTGATTCCTTCATTACCCCCCTGATTAAAAGTCCAATTCCTGATTCATTTATAGAGGGAGATGTGGTTTCGGGCGCGATATTTGCCAAAAATCCCATGGAAGAGATAATTCATGATTTGAAAAGCGCTCATGTATCATTTGACCAGGTATATGCGTCATCAGAATCAGCATACATTGTGACCAGAAAAGAGGGCGGAGAAATTATTTTGACCGCCAATAAAGATATCGCATTACAAGTAGCTACTTTACAACTCATCCTTACACGGCTTACAATAGAAGGTAAGAGTTTATCTCGCATTGATTTGCGATTTGATAAGCCTGTTGTGGTGTTGCGTTAGTATGAATGAAGGAAAAATAGTTGTTGGTATAGATATTGGAACCTCAAAAATAGTCACGCTTATCGCTCGGGTTGATGAGTCCATTAACATTCTGGGCGTTTCAGAAGTAAAAGCATCAGGGGTGCGCAAGGGTCAGATTGTAGATATCGAAGACGCGGTTCTTGCGATTACTACCTCTCTTGAGTCTGCGGAAAGAATGGCTGGTTATCAGGTTTCTCACGTAGTTGCTTCAATAAGTGGGTCCCATGTGGAGAGTCAAAACTCCCGAGGTGTGGTAGCGGTTTCAAATCCAGAAGGGGAAATTGGAGAAAATGATATAGACAGGGTTATCGAAGCTGCGCGAGCCATCTCTCTTTCTTCGCAAAAAGAAATTATTCATGTGCTTCCAAGAAATTATACGGTTGATGGACAAGAGGGGATAAAGGATCCGACAGGGATGACAGGAGTGCGTTTGGAAGTGGATACGCACATCATCACTGCCAATACGGCAGCGCTAAAGATTTTGGAACGAGCTCTTTCAGGGGTAGGAGTGGATTTGGATGGAATTGTGTTTAATGGATACGCGAGTAGTCTTTCGGCGCTTACTGAAACAGAGCGAGAGCTTGGAGTAGTTTTGGTAGATATAGGGTCTGGTACAACGGATGTCTGTGTATATGTGGACGGTTCAGTGGCATATTCTTCTGTTCTTCCGGTAGGAGCGCGTCATATCACCAATGACCTGGCTATTGGTCTTCGTGTTTCTTTGGAATCGGCAGAGAAAATTAAATTGTTTCTTTCTCAAGCTTCTCCACCCCGAATAGTGCGTCCTGATGAAGATGAATTTGAAACAAGACCCAAAGATGCTACAAAATCAGATGAAATAGATGTAGTACCGCTTAATCTCCCCGAGGAACTTCGAAAAGTTTCTCGAAAAACATTGGTTGATGGGATTATAAGACCTCGTTTGAATGAAATATTTACCATGATAGGGGTAGAAATTAAAAAGAGTGGGTTTGTGGGACAAACGCCTGCGGGAATCGTGATAACAGGAGGAGGAGCCCGAACTGTTGGTGCCGTGGACGCCGCCAAGAGAATGTTAGCAATGCCAGTAAGAATTGCATATCCGACTAATTTGAAAGGAATTATAGATGAAGTGCAAGATACCCCCTTCTCAACAGTGGTTGGTCTGGTTTCGTACGCGTCCAAAATTGATGTTCCAAGCAGTATGCCATTTGGTATTTCATTGCCTGCTTTTAATTTTTTGCCACGCCTCAAAATCTTTAAAAAACTTACTGATATCATCAAATCTTTTATTCCGTAATTCATCTCAAGCCATTCAACTCTTCAAAATAAATTTTCTTGGCAAAACCATACTATTGCTGTAATATAGGAATGTGAAAGCAGTTATTTTTGATATGGATGGTGTCCTCATAGATACAGAGCCCCTGAA
>CAYICR010000009.1:0-16969 GCA_964361925.1 uncultured Gammaproteobacteria bacterium | reverse complement strand
TGGGTTGGCAATAACGACAACACCCCCATGGGCAATGTCGTATCCGGAGTAACGGGGGCTGCCCCTATTTGGAACAAAACCATGACATATTTACTAAAAGACAAGCCTATTGAAAAACAAAAACAGCCCGATAGTGTCATCGGCGTTCATGTATGTAACAATTCAGGACTCCTACCCCCTGCTGATGGAACTCCCGACAAATGCGCCACTCATTATGAATACTTTATCCAAGGAACGCAACCAAAATTTGTCGATCCGGGAAGACAAAAAGTATTTATTGATAAAACAACCAATGATCTGGCAAAATCAGGACAAACTGACAACGTGGAGGAACGCATGGAGATCATCGTCACCGATCCAACAGGAGATAGATATTGCCTCACCTGTCCACGTCCCCAACCAGAAGAAAAGAAACCATAAAGCTTGACAACTCCTTTTTCTTCTTCTAGTATAGATATATGCACCGAATTTTAATTGGAATTGTTTTGTTTCTTGCAATTCTCACTCTTCCCTCTCATATATACGGAGAAGAAGGTTCATCAAATACTACCACTACCTCACAAACTAATTTTGATAAAACATCAACGCCCATAACCAAACAGGAAAAGAAGAAAATAGAAGATAAAAAAACGCCGACAGAAACACGAACTGAAAAGATTGCAAGCAAGAGCGCAAAGCGCGAGGACGCTCTTGAAACACGAGCCGAAAAAATTGCCAGTAAAAGTGCCAGACGAGAAGACGCCATGGAAGACAGAGAAGATAGAATAGCCAGCAAAAGCGCTGCAAGAGAACAACTACGAGAAGAAATGAAAGAAAAAAGAGAAGAATTGAAAACTCAAATAAAAGAAAATAGAGAAAAAGCCAAAGAAGAAATAAAAGCAGAAAGAGAAGCATTTAAAGAAAAACTCGAAGAGATTAAAGACGAAAAGAAAAAAGCGATCGTAGAAAAACTTGATGAAAAATTCTCAAGCATCAATACCGAGAAGGTAAATAAAATGTCAGAAGCGCTTACAAAACTAAGCTCTATACTCTCAAAAATCTCAGAAAAAGAAGCAGAACTTTTAGCATCCTCAGATACCACAACCCTTGATCAAGCAATAACAGATGCTACTACCGCACTGGATACCGCGCAGGAAGCAGTGAGCACTCAAGCAGGGAAAGAATATGTGGTCACCATAACTACAGAAGCGACGCTTCGAACAACCGTTGGCACAACCGCCAAACAACTTCAGTCAGACCTAAGAGACACCCACGAAACAGTAAGGGCTGCGCAGCTTGCCGTCCGTAAAGCAGCTTCAGAACTTGCAAAACTTAACCCGATAAAAAACGCGACAAGTAGCGCGACAACACCATAATATATGGAACCAACACAACCAGTTTCGCAACCAAACATAACGCCAGTACCAGAAATACCGACAGCTAGCGCTCCTGGCACACCACTGCTACTCGGAGGCTCTTTTGTATTTGTTGTTGTCATAAGCGCTATGCTCTACTATGTCTTGTCTCCATCCATGAACCAAACCGCTACAGAATCAACCCCAAGCACCACTTCGTCCCTGACTACTCCAACTATCACCACAGAATCAGCAGTAACTGCTGATGTAAAAAGTGTCGACGCCTCAATCCAATACATATTGGACGATGGCTTTGCTGATATCGACAAAGACCTCGCGGAATTGTAAAAACCCCTATTTCTCCTCTTTCTTAATTACCAGTCTTATAGTATAATCGTGAACACGATTAACTTATCATGATATTTTTATCTCAATTTATTATCACCATTCTTCTCCTGCTTATCCGTATCGGAGATGGCGTTATTTTGGTCGCCCAGAACATCCAAAAAATAGCCCCAAAAAGCAATCCAAACCCCAAAAACCGAACAATAATTAAATCGACATACCAACGCGTACTGCACATATCACTTCTCACAAAATTCAAGTATTTCTCGCTTGGTTGGATTTTTTCAGCGATATTTATTTTTCTGCCCCTCTTGTCTTTTATATTTATCCAGGATTTGCCAAATCCTACGGACCTTACTCTGCGCCATATTCCACAAACAACCAAAATATATGACAGGAACGGCATTCTCCTCTATCAAATTTATGCGTCACAAAATAGAACAATTGTCCCGCTCTCCAACATTCCGTTAAGCCTCCAAAATGCTACCATAGCTATTGAGGACAAAGATTTTTATCAACACCCAGGGTTTGATTTCAATGCGATTGTCCGTTCAGCCCTTGCAAACCTTTCTGATAACCAAAAAATACAAGGAGGTTCTACTATCACCCAGCAGCTCATAAAATCCGCGCTCCTCTCTCCCGAGAGGAGCATTACCAGAAAAATAAAGGAAATTATCCTTGCGTTATGGGCAGAAAAACTCTATACCAAAAATCAAATTCTTGAAATGTACTTTAATCAAGTCGCATACGGAGGAACTGCGTGGGGAGTAGAAACAGCTGCCCAGACTTATTTTGAAAAAGATGTACAAGACCTAACTCTTGCAGAAAGCGCATTTCTCGCGGGGCTTACTCAGGCTCCAAGTACTTATTCCCCGTTTGGCACAAGCCCCTTGTTGTGGAAAAATAGACAGCATGAAGTTCTCTCGCGTATGACCACGCTTGGATATATCACCAAACAACAAGCAAGCGAGGCGTATCAAGAAAATCTTGTATTCCAAACGCCCCAAACTCCTATCAATGCGCCACACTTTGTGATGTATATAAAAGACTACCTGGTCAAACAATACGGCCTTGCCTTGGTTGAACGAGGAGGCCTTACGGTGAACACCACCTTGGATCTTCGCCTAAATCAAGCAGTACAAAAAATAGTCAGCGAGCAAGTATACGCAGATTCCTATCTGAACCTCACCAATGGGGCAACCGTGGTGATGGATCCTAAGAACGGAGATATCCTTGCCATGGTTGGAAGCAAGGATTTTTCAGATCCAAATGGTGGAAACGTAAACCTAGCCACGTCACTGCGCCAACCAGGATCTTCGATAAAAATAGTTACCTATGCAGCAGGTCTGGACAAAGGACTCAGCGCGGCAAGTATTCTTGACGATTCTCCTACCACTTTCCCAGGCAACCCACCCTATGCTCCTGTTAACTATGATGGGGGTTATCGTGGGAAGATACCGCTTCGACTTGCATTCGCTAACTCATTCAATATCCCAGCGGTGAAAGTTCTTAACCAAATTGGTGTACCAACAATGATTGCATATGCCAAGCGGTTTGGTATTCATAGCTGGACCAGTCCAGAAAAATATGGACTCTCACTGACGCTCGGAAGCGCTGAGACAACCATGCTTGAAATGTCCACTGTTTATGGGGTTTTTGCCAATGGTGGAATCAGGGTTGACCCCAATCCAATCCTAAAAGTTTCTGACTACAAAGGCAATACACTTGAAGAAAAAGCAACTGAATCCAATGCTTTTTACTCTGCGAATGCGCAAGATGATTCCTCGGAAGGTATTTCTGGAGAGCGTGTCATAAATCAAGCTGTTTCTTTTGTCATATCAAGCATTCTATCTGACAACAACGCAAGATCTCTTGCTTTTGGTTCAAATTCAATCCTGCAAATTCCTGGAAAAACAGTAGCTGTCAAAACAGGCACTTCAGATAACAAAAGAGATAATTGGACTATTGGCTATACCAAAGACTATGTGGTAACCACATGGGTTGGCAATAACGACAACAGCCCCATGAGCCCAAGCCTCGCATCTGGCATCACTGGCGCTGCTCCTATTTGGAACAAAACCATGACGCTTCTTCTTGCCAAAAAAAAGGATGAAAAACTCATTCCTCCATCCGATATTGTCTTGAAATCATGCTATGGAAAAATGGAATATTTTGTAAAGGGGACTGAAAATACCGTAAAATGCAATATTAATCCCTTTCCTACCCCAACCCCTCGCTAACTTTATGTTTCTGAAGGAACGCAATCCTGAAGAATTTTATAATTCCCTTCTGGATTTTGAGAACTAAAAATAAAACTTGTTGAAACAAATCGTGTACCACCAAGCGAGGCTGCTTTCACCATAGTATCGGAATTAATTCCTCCATCTATTTCTATGGGGATCCAGGTTTCTTCTTGAATCATTTCCAGTTTTTCAATATAGGTAGGCTCGAATTTCTGACCTGAAAACCCCGCCTTAATACTCATACAAAGAAGCGCGTCTAAATCATCAAGTGGTACATTTATTTCCGACAATGCTGTTGGCCCATCAATTGCCAAACCCACCTCTCCCAACAACTGCCCCTTTGCTACAAATTCTTCTTGACTTGGCATTTTCTCTATATGTCCCAAAAACCTGCGAAATCCTGCATCTGCGAAAGGTTTTAGATATTGTAATGGGTCTACGACCATCATGTGTAGTTCAAAAAAAATGTCTGAAGAGTATTTTTTAAATGGCGTTGGGTCTAAAAAAGTAGTGTTGGGCGCAAATTTTCCATCAATAATATCGATGTGTATTGCTTGCGCAAATGGACGGACAAGTTCAATTTTCTTTTCTATCTCACTCCATTCTTTTTCCAAAATACCGGGAATCACTTCCATATATCTCTCCTTGTCAATGACACTAGGTGACCCGTTCTATATCTTTTATTTTCTCAATTCTCCTGGCGTGGCGTTCTTCTCCTGAAAATGGGGTGTTTAAAAATATGTCAATTGCTTTAACTGCTTGATCTATTGATAAAAAGCGCGCTCCTAATGAAAGCATATTTGAATTATTATGCGCACGTGTTAATTTGAGAATTTCAAAACCATCAATACTCGTATTCCCACTTACATCTATCGCTTGCGATGGTGCTACTGGGCCATAAAATAATGCTGCGCGCACATTTTTATATTTATTTGCCAAAATCGCTTCTCCTTGCCCTGATCCACCAAATATAATGCCAAAACTCAGTGGATCTTTTGAAACTGCTTCCCCTGCTTTGGAAATAAAATCAGTAAAATCATCGGTTTTTTCGTATGAAAAAGCGCCACAATCCTCTACCTCATAGCCTTTTTTCTCAAGAAACTCTCTCACTTTTTCTTTTAATTCAAACCCGGCGTGATCGGTAGCAAGATATACTTTCATAGACACAATTATTACATTGCTAACATTGCTCAATTGTTATATGTTAATATACCAACAATAAAACAATTTAACAATCATAACAATCCCTTCTCCATCTCTTCTTTTGTCAACAACCCTGTTTGCGCTCCTACTTTTCCAATTACTGCTGATGCATTTCTTGCCCCCATTTGCATCGCGTCTTGTACGCCCATATCTTGCATTATTCCGCCCAGAAATCCCGTGGCATACGCATCCCCTGCTCCAGTCCTCTCTACCACATCTGCCTTGATGATATCTTGAAAAAATTCCTTTCCGTGCTGATCAATTCCCCACGAACCGTTCTTTCCATCAGTAATAACTACTATCTTTGATCCCTTCTCCTGAAGTCTTTTGAGAAGCGAAGAGATATCTAGTGGTTCTCCAACTAAAATCTCTGCCTCTTCCTTGTTCACTATCGATACATCTGCTTTTGCAAATACCAACTCTGTTTCTTCGCCTTTTTGAGCAACTTGCAAGGTGCCGGGATTAAACGCTAGTTTACATCCGCAATTCTCCACAAAATCTAAAACATCTTTATATGGTCTTTTCCACTGAGTACTCAGACTAGTGAGATATATCCATTTCGTCTCTGATTGAGAAAGATCAAACACATGATCGCGCTCTACTCGTCCCACAAAGAGCGTCCGCTCACCCTTAAAGTTAAGCGCCACAGAAAAAGATGTTTTCTGATGAGAGCTTCTTTTTATAAGCCTGAAGTCCACTTTTTCTTTATAGAGGGTTTTAAGTATTTTCTCGGAAAGCTCATCATCTCCAATTTCAGCACAAAGACCCACCGAAAATCCAAGCCGGGAAAGCCCAACCGCTACGTTGCTTGCATTACCGCCAACCAACAATTCGCATGCATCAACTGGAATTTTTTGCCCAGACCTGATTCGCAACTCATTATGAGCCTCGTCCAGTTTCAAGTACGAACTCTCTTCGTGCACAGACAAAAAAGCATCGATCGTCGCATTCCCAACAGTAATAACATCATTAGCCCCCATGATACTTTTAGTATAACAAAAGAAAAAATTATTTGCCGATAATAACTACGGCATCCGCAGAAGAGGAAGCAGAAAGAGTCGCAGACGTACTCCCTATGGTATAAGAACTGCTCAAATCAGATTTCAAAAGAGGAAGATATGTACCTACAGTACTTTTTACTTGTATGGTGAGATTTTCATAATCAAAGGTGTCCGCGTTGCCCGCGCTTGATATGTTATACCCAAGCTCTTTGAGTATTTCCGACATCTTCGTAGCTGCTCCCACCACTCCGCTTCCATTCAGTATTTGAATATTAAGAAGCGCGCGATCAAGCCCTGTCTTGGTATCTTTTGACGACACCGTTGGTGTTGGGGTCTTTTTGGCAGATGGGGTTGCAGTCACCGAAGGGGCAAGCGTTACGGTAAGGGCTTCTGTGGGAAAAACAAAATCAGTAGGCGTTGGCACAACAGGAGTCACTTCTATACTTTGCTTATTTTCTTTACCCCAAAATGAATAAACCCCAAAGCCACCAATTCCAATTATGACCAATAAAATTATAATAAAACGAAGCATATTTCCTGATTTTTTCGGCTTATCATATACATAAGTCGAGTAAGAAGGTCTCTCTTCCATCGTGGGAAGAGTATATCACAGAAAAATATTTTTACAACACCCTATCTGGTATAATAAAACTATGTCTCAAAGAGTAATTATTTTACGAGGGCCTACGGGAAGTGGTAAAAGCACAATTGCCAAAAGTTATAGAGATTTTGAGGGAAAAGTTGCATGGTTAAAAGTAGATAACTTCAAGGATTTCTTCGCTGAAGATGCTTCACCAGCACTAGAGTATGTCAATGGCGTAGCAGTAGCAACTTTTGAATATTTACTAAAACAAGGATTCTCTGTAGTCGCAGATGGAGTATTTCAAGATACTTCAGCTATAGACAAAGCAGTTGAAATTGCAAATCAAAACGATACACCAATTAAAGTGTTCGAACTTGAGTTATCTCTTGACGAGTTACAAAAAAGAGATCAAAACAGAGCAGGAGTAAAAGAGGGATTAAGAAAACCAATAGATGAAGAAACACTTGAAAGAATTTACAATACTTTAAGAAACAATCCTTACCCTTCTGCTATTAAATTAGATGTTGAAAATAATTCAGTCGAAGATTGTAAGAATATCATTGATGAAAATTTCAAATAAAATACTTGGAAACAAGTTAATTTGCTTCGTAAATTCAGAGGAGTTATATCTCCTAAGCTTTTGGTAAGCGTTGTAGTTGTTCCTTAAGAAATGGTAGATCTTCGGTAACGGTTTGCCACAAAATCTCCTCATCAACCCCAAAATATTCATGAAGTACTTTATTTCTCACTACTGCGTCAATTTTTTCCTCGTCCTTATTAAATTCTTCAATAGTAATACCTTCTATATATTTCTCGATTTTATTGACAGAGTTTAAAATGTCTTGAAGATAGAGGTGCGGTTCTCGTTTAGACATATGCCACTTCTTGTAAGATCTCTTCTCGAATTGCGGGTTTTAGCGCCTTTTTGGTTACCAAATCAACTTTTTTGCCCAAAATATCACTTAAATAATTCTCAAGCTCAATAAACTTAAAAAATCCGATCGGTTTTGCAAATTCAACAAGTACATCAATGTCACTTTTTTCAGTATTTTCAGTTCTTGCCACAGAACCAAACACCCCAATGCCTTTGACATAATAGGTGTCCCTAAGAGTGTTCATATGCTCATGTATGGTGGTTTTGATATTGCCTAGATTCTGTTTCATACAGGTATTATATCAAATATTTTGAATGTTTGTACGCAGCTTAGAAACTTAATTTGCTTCGCCAAGTCAAACTTGGCTTCGCAAATTCGTTAATCTAAAGATATTATCTTCCACCCTCGTTTACACCCCCGGGGTGGTTTACGCTTGCACCTACGGAACTTAACACAGTATATATCACTACATAGCGTTGTATATTTTGTAGAAAACTATTTAATGAACAAAACTGTAAAGAAAAACTAAAAACTACTTTTTAAGAATTGTTCTGCGGTAAGAATTTTAATTCCACGACTGAGTGTATAGTTTTACGAGGATGCATTATCTTAAAATGTTGGTGTCTAAGATAATTCGGGGAGGCTCACTTTTTACCATGCCTACATTCATAGACGATTTTGTTTACATCTTCCTCACTCTTAATGCCCATCTTCTTACCGATAGTTTTTCCATGGGCCAGAAGAGCATTCCGTTCTTGCTTGTCGGATAAATATACTCTCAGCGCCTCGCGGATTAGTTCGCTTCGATTGCGATACTCTTTTTTAGCAAGCAAATCAACCTGTTTTACCAACTCTTTCGGTAATGAGATATTAAAGGTTTGTGTTGCCATATACAAATATTGTATGGATGTTGTATGTGTTTGTCAAGCACCAAAATTGGATAGGAATAATGATCTCTGATATAATAAAGCTATGAGGAAAGCAATCTTTTTGCTATTTTTTCTTTGTGGCTTGTTGCTTGCTGGCTTACTGCCCGCGTCAACTCAAGCAGAAGAATTAAATCTACCTGCAATTGAAAAAAAACTTCAAGAGCTCACCTCTGCCCTGAATCAATCAAAAGCAGCAACCGCCCCTTTGGAATCCCAACTTATTAGCTTGCAAAAACAAATCAAAGACATAAAAGATAACGTAGCCTCCATTGAATCAGATATCGCGGTAAAGAAAAAGAACATTGACCAAGGATATACTGATTTGGCAAAACAAGAAGAAATTTTATATCGTGCAATTAGCAATTACTACATGAATTCCTATCATAACTCGCCTATTCTTACTATTTTATCTGCAAAGTCTGCATCGGAAATGACCCAAGTTTTGGCTTTGCAAAAAGCATCAGCAGATAGGGACAAAGCAATTATTACCAATATCGCTCTCTCCATCGTGAGTCTTGAGACAAAAAAACAAAACTTGGAAAACGAACAAGAACGCCTTGTTACTATCAAAACCAATCTTGACAAGCAATCCGCAGAGCTGGACAAAATAGTGGGAGGAGCAAAAGCATACCAAAGCACGCTATCTGGACAAATTGCAGAGCTGTCTGCCAAACAGCAGGCTATTCTCTCGGCAAAAACCGGAACATTTACTACTTCTGTCGGAGATGTACCACTAGCGGACGATCCAAAATCATCACCAGGCTATAACCCGGGATTCTCTCCTGCGTTCGCGGCATTTTCCTTTGGCGCATTTACCCATCGAAACGGCATGAGTCAATACGGCGCCAAAGGGCGAGCAGACGCGGGACAAAACGCCGAACAAATTATTGCCTTCTATTATCCAGGCTCAACGCTTAATAAAAGCTATGGTGTTCCCGCAACAATTAACGTCACCGGTTATGGAACACGCGCGTTTGAAGATGAATACATGAAGCGAATTTATGAAATGCCCAATTCGTTCCCCAAAGAAGCTCTTAAGGCACAAGCAATTGCCGCCCGCACCTATGCAGTAAGACAAGGCGGATCTATTTGTGCAACCGAGAGTTGTCAAGTATATAAAGACAGCAACAAGGGTGGCGCATGGGAAGAGGCGGTTAATGAAACCAGGGGATGGGTTTTTGAAGGCGGTCCCAATGCCCAATATTCATCCACCACGGGTGGATACAGCAATAATTCTGGATGGGACACGACTTCAGGTAATAAAGATAGCTGGACAAGCGGCGCGTATGAGAAAATGGCGGGATCACCATGGTTCTATAAAGCATGGTATACAGAATCTTACTCTATTTCTTCAAACACTTGTGGACAACCTCATCCATGGCTCAACGAAAACCAAATGGCAGATATTCTCAATTCCTATCTTATTCAAAATAAAAGTGGTGTTGATAACGGAAGAATTACCCCAGTGACCACATCATGTTGGGGAGGCAACCCATACTCAATTGATGAGGCACGTAGTCTCGCGAATTCTGTAGGAGGAGGCGCTGTTACCTCAATAAGCTCTGCCTCGTCCACTTACTCAAACGATGGCAAAACCGCAAACATTAATTTTGGTACCAATCGAGGATCCCTTTCTATTTCAGGTTCTGATTTCAAACAAATCTTTAATTTACGCGCTCCAGGCTTTATTTCCATAAAATCCGCGCTGTATAACATTGAAAAGAAATGATAAATATGTTAATGTTTCCTTATAATTTTTAATTTAATACCGTGCCTGAAATATTTACCACACCAACGCCACCAGAAAAACCAATACCTTATACTTCTATTAACCTGAGTTTTGCAGAGCAAGAGCCGGACGAACAAGTTCTTTTGATACTTCGCAAGCACTTTATTACCAATGTGTCATGGATCGTAAACGGAATATTTTTCTTTATTCTCCCGCCTGTAATACATATTGTTTTTCCCGATATCCAACCATTTATCTCGTTTATCCCTTCCCGTTTTTTGCCTGTTTTTCTTGCTATCTATTATATTTCCATAATGCTATATATGCTTACTAAGCTTGCTACGTGGCTCTATGATGTGTTTATTATTACCCAAAAGCGTATTGTGGATATCGATTTTTCAGACGTTATTTACCACGATGTTGCCATAACAAAAGTTGAAGAAGTAGAAGATGTACATTATAACCATGGCGGATTTTTATCTTCTATTTTTAATTTCGGAAATTTGTTTATTCAAACACAGGGCAATAAAGCAAATTTTGAAGCATATAATATTCCTAATCCCTCCCACGCTGCACAAATTATTATTAGCTTAACCGGAAAAGGAGGAAAAGACGATTAGTTCCTATGCTTGATCTTTTATTTCAATCAATTTTCTATATAAAAATAATATTTGGTATTGTCCTTTTGGGCATATTGGTGTTTGAAATTATCCTGCTTAACAGATTGCGGGCTATGAATACTATATTGCGCCAATCGACAGGCAAATTACTAGAGGTTATTACAATTACTTTGTTTGTGGCAACTCTCGCCATCCTCTTGACAACACTTGCTATACTATAAGCGTGGAAAAACAAGCATTGAGCCTAAGCTCTGCCGATATTTGGTTCGCCAAGATAGTTGGTACTCCCACCCCTATGTCATGGTCCCAAATCTATAATGCAGGAAGTCTTTTTGCCATACTTGCCCTTTTTTACAAAGAAATTCCAGAGGGCGAGGTGCCCATCTTAAGCGCCATTGGAAAAGATGTTTTTTCCTCTCTTGAAGAAGAATACTTTACCCTCGAATCCAAAGGATTTAATGAAATAAAAGAAGCGGTAGAAAAATCCTTAGAAAAAATACCCGACAGCATCACGCCATCTTTTCTTGTTGCGGCGATTCCTCCAGGAAAAGATAACTTGGTATATTTATACAATTTTGGCAGATGTAGCGCGCTTCTAAAAAGAGGAGAAAAGATGGGCATACTTCTTGATAACAACGAACAGCTACAATCTGCCTCAGGAATGTTTGAAAATAACGACACCCTAGTGCTCCAAACAGAAGATTTTTCCCAAAAAATTTCAAGCGACATGCTTGCCTCATCGGTACATTTACCCCCCAATGACATAGTTGATATGTTTAGCGCCAAAATTCATCAAGACTCAGACGGCAAAGAAGCAGCCCTTATCCTCACCTATCACACCAAAGAAGCTCCTCCCGTTGACATAGCTCCTCTTACAAGCAATGAAGAAAAAATAAGCAACGAGCCCACAAAAGAAGAGGAACAATCTAATTATCCATTTCCCTCGTATGAATTACCTCGTCAAAAACCATCAATGAACATGTCATCGGTCAAATCTGCGCTTACCGCCATCGCATCTCTGTTGCAAAAAATGCCGGTGAAATTCCCTCGTCTTGGACTCAGTCATTCCAAAAAAATCACGCTCACCATCGCAGTAGTGCTTGTCTTCGCAGTCATCACCACCGCATTTCTCACGATTTCCAAACAACAAGAAAACAAAAGGCAAGAGGAGGTAAGCAAAATTCTTTCTGAGGCAGAGAAAAAATATAATGAAGGATCAGCTCTTCTAACACTAAGCAGAGATTTGGCGCGCGAAGATTTTGAAGAAGCTCGTGTTATTCTCGAAGCAGGAAAAAAGAAGTTCTCAAGAAACTCCAAAGAAGATAAACAACTAGATAATCTCTTGTCACAGGTGAAAGAAAGCCTTTCTGCCTCATCTGATAGCATGTCTGTAAAAGCAGAAGAGGTGTCGCTTCTCACCAGCCCTGTGCTATCAACTATCGTAAGCCAAAGTGCGATTCTTGCGACTTCTGATACGTCTTTGGTGTATTACCTTACCAAAAACGGCATTTTCTCAATAGACAAAATGGGTAAAAACAAAGTGACCCGCATCACCAATACTGATACGTGGAAAAATGCAGGAGGTCTTGGGCTCTTTGGTCAAAATATCTATGTGTTGGATAAAGACTCTGATCAAATTTATAAATTCGTTCCCAAAGACGACAAATTTGTACAATCTGATTACCTAGTCGCCACAACAGATCTTTCCAATGCGCAAAACCTGTCCATAGATTCTTCAATATGGGTGTTATTCAAAGACGGTTCGATTAAAAAATTCACCAAGGGCAAAGAAGAATCATTTAATATCTCCGGCCTCCCTACTCCATTTTCAAATCCAACTCGCATCACCACGAGCGCTGACATGACAAATCTCTATATACTGGATAATGGAAATGGAAGAATTGTGGTATTAAATAAGACAGGGAGCTACTTGTCTCAATACCAATCAGAAATTATCAAAAAAGCGCAGGATTTTGAGGTGAGAGAAAAGGACAAAGTCGCATACATACTTTCAGGTGGCAAGCTTTACAAAATCCCGCTTCAGTAAACAAAAACCCCGCTTTTTAAGGCAGGGCGAAGATTTTAACTTTTAGATGGCTTGTCTTCTCAACCAAGCGTTTATTTCGAAAAGCCCAGCCAGAAGTGGTTTTGAGATATTTTTCAAACTTCATTGCAAGGGTTTTGGATGTAAAAGCGCAATAAAAAATGAGCTTGAATGGTCGTAGATTCTTGGTTGATTTCACAATCCCCTGCTCGTGATCCTTCATGCGGTTTTTTAAATCCGATGCCGACCCATGATAATAACTTTTATCTTTTAATTGAAGAATATAAACGTAGTACATGAGGAAATTGTATACCACTTCGCTCTGAAGAGCTATGTGTATTTGCCTTGAAGACAAAAAAATGCCCCACTTCGTCTCGCCAAAGGCGGACTCCGTTAGGGGCACTCTTCGCAGCCTGTTTTAATATCTTTTTCTTACGGAGTGTGGCTGAGCCACTTCGTAGCCCTGACTGAAAGTCATGGGCGAAGAGTGGAGATGTCGAGCAATGAACTCGAGTCCAAGAGGCATTTTAATAAACTTCTACAAGCATAGTTAATGACTTTTTTTCATCTTTCGCTTTTCTCATTAACAGGAGGCGAAAGACAAGGTTTAATAAATTCTCATAGAGACCAAAACCGTGTCTCTACTAATTCTCAGACTGTGTTTCTGCCATATACGATCCCGCCTGAGAAAATCATATAGACAAGACTATTGCTTAAGCAAATGCGAAAGCAGGTTGTCTAGCTCCGAAGTAAGCAAGAATTGCGTCTCGCTCAGCTTCTAAAGCTGCAATGCGGCTTTTGCCAGCATTTATTGTTTTAATCTGTTTTACGACTAGTATCAAAGTCGGCTTGCAGTTTGTTAAAGTACACATCTTGTCGATGCAATGCATCCCCAAGGTCTGTATTATATCAGTTTAGAAGCTAAAATGTCAATCCCCCTTCGGCTCAGCCTCAGTATCCTTCGATGCCCAGATCGACCTCAAGATCTCGCTCTAAATCATGCTTCTTTATTGCTTGCTTTTTATCCCATGCTTTCTTGCTTTTAGCTATGGCTATTTGTATTTTGATAAGTCCACTCTTAAGATACAGTGAGATAGGCACGATAGTAAGCCCTGCGCCTGCTGTTTTGGTCTTTAACACCACAATTTCTTGCCGGTGAAGCAGGAGTTTTCTCGTTCGATTTTCGTCAAAACCTTCAGGCCGTGAAAATTCGTACGGAAATATTTTGGCATTTATCAAAAATGCCTCATCTCCTATGATGCGCACGTAGCTTCCTGAGAGGTCAGCGTGCCCGCTTTTGACTGCTTTTACCTCTGCTCCATGCAACGCGATGCCCGCCTCAAGCCGTTCAAGGATAGTATGATCAAAAAATGCCTTTTTGTTGGTTATCTCCATAACAAGCGTATTATAGCAAGTTTGGCAAAATTTATTTACTCCCATCCCCCATACCCTAGACGCTACACCCTATAGTTATTGACTCGTTTCCTCATTTGTGCTATACTTATTTGTTATGTTTTTGCTACCTCAAGACCATTGGAAAGTAAAGATTACCAAGCACAAAGGAAAGGGTGTTTTTGCGACCAAAGACATACCTGCAGGCACAGTGATTGGTGATTATTTGGGGAAAATTATACACACCAAACAAGAAGAGGAATACGAGAAAAAGCATGGTTTTTATAGTATGTATTACCATGACAACGCCTCAGTTTTCCCTGATCCCAAAACTGATGGTATTCACCTGATAAATCATTCATGTTCACCCAATTCCTGGATGTATACATATCGAGGCCATACCCTATATTTCTCTACACGAAAAATCTTCAAAGGTGAGGAAATAACTATTTCCTATCTTCTTGGCCCACAAGACAAGGAATGCAATCCCTGCACAGACATATGCAAATGCGGGAGTATCAACTGTTCCCAAACTATGCATATGCCCGCAAAACATTATAACGCGTGGACTTCTTATGATACCAAGAAAGGCAAAGAAACCAAGACAGAAAGAATCCGACTTAACAAAGCTCTTCCCCCACTGTCTTCGTACCCAACCAACATCCCGGACCATGACATCTATACGCTTTTTGGCGCTGACGACAAGGAAGCGTTAACGTACGCCGACTCCACGCTTCCCAAAAAAAGCGAACTGCGAACGCGCATGCGAACAAGCGGAAGATATATGCGATTTCCAAAACTAAACATGACCGTTATTGGTATTACGGAAGATATAGTGGTTTCAAAACCCAATTAGTCCCGAGCAAGCGCCATTCCCCACACTCTCTTCACCCCTGCTTTTTTCAGCACATACGCGCATTCCAAAAACGTCGATCCACTGGTCATAATATCATCAATCAAAAATATACCCTGATAGCTTCTTGCTTCTAGCTTCTTGCTTCTAGCGCAGAACGCACCTTTCACATTTTCAATTCTTGCCTCTCTTTTCAGCCCAAACTGCGAAATAGTCTTTTTCGTACGCGTGAGCAAGTTTTCTATGGGTAAGTCAAACTTCTTCCCCAGTTCTATTGCGAGTATCTCCGACTGGTTATATCCCCTTTGGCGAAGGCGCGTCACATGAAGTGGGATAGGGATGAGGACAGGATTCGTGCTTAACGCTCTCATAAACCCCTCCTGCTGAATAAGTCCTTCGTAAAAAAGGTCTGCGAGTAACACTTTCAAACTTGATACGTATGGTTTATATTTGAACGTATACAGTAGTTTTTTTACCGTGCCTTTGTAATCAATAGAGGTAAAAGACCCGTCTATCACATGTTTCCCCCTGCATTTTGGGTGCGTCAGCCCATCATACGAAGCGCGGTTACATACCAAGCAAATCCTATCTTGGGAAAAAGAAATCATCGCGAAGCAATTGGGGCACACATAGCTCCCAATTTTTCGACACCTCACGCAATACGTAGGAAATAAGAAATCCAGAATACCCACACGCCCAGTGTAGCAAATCGCGCCGCGTCAAACGCGTTGTGCGTGGAGAAATGGGTATTTTTTAACAAAATTTGGCCTGCTATAATACAGCTATGGAAGAGCAATGGAAGGTAATCTTGTATAGAACTTCAAGCGGCGATTATCCAGTGCGAGAGCTTATTGATAGTCTGGAAATAAAAGCTCAGTCAAAAGTTAAAGATTCGATAAAGCTTCTTCAGGTGTTTGGCATACGCTTGGGCTTACCTCATGTCAAAAAACTTACGGGTACGCAGTTATGGGAACTGCGTATCTTAGGAAGTGATAGCATACGAGTGATGTATGTTGCAGTAACAGGAAAAACATTTGTCTTGTTACATGGATTTAAGAAGAAAAAGGATAAGACGTCTCCGAAAGAGATAAAAACTGCCTTGGATAGACTCGCTGAATTAAGATCAAGATTGGAGACTTGATATTATCACAATAATGCTATATACTGTAAAAGAATTAAGGAATTAATTATGAATAAAAATATTGGAATGGATTGGGAGGATTTTGAAAAAGAATTATTCAGAAGACCTGGTTTCAAGGAAGCACAAGAAGAAACACGACTTGAGTATGAAATTGCTAGAGCCTTGATTAAAGCTCGTATTGAAAAAGGCCTAACACAGGCTGATGTTGCTAAGCGGATGAATACCAAGCAATCCGTTATTTCTCGTGTAGAAAACGCAAGGACAGTGCCCTCTCTGTCTTTCCTGAAGCGACTGGCACAAGTTCTCGACGCGTCTCTACAGGTGCAATTCAAGTCTCAATAATATCCATATCTACGTTTTACACCCATAACTATTGATATAAAATTCCTTTTTTTCGACATCTCACGCAATACGTAGGAAATAAGAAATCCAGAATACCCACACGCCCAGTGTAGCAAATCGCAAGGCTAAGATGATATAATACACAAGCTTGGAGGGTTGTCAGAGCGGTAATGAAGCGGCTTGCTAAGCCGTAACGGTGAATAGCCGTTCACAGGTTCGAATCCTGTACCCTCCGCTTCGGTCGGGAGACGACCTCAGCACCAAAGCCTCCGCTTTGGCGCAGACGCATTTACGTCCAGAGAGGCATGTTTGGAGAGGTGTCCGAGTGGTTTAAG
>CAYICR010000008.1:6721-17336 GCA_964361925.1 uncultured Gammaproteobacteria bacterium | reverse complement strand
GCGGAAATGTCTCCTATTTATCCAACCACTTTGACTATTCAGGGAAAGTGTGTGGGTCTTGTTCGAAAATTCTAAGACTTCTTTTTAAGGTTAATAAAGTGTAATTTGTGGTTAAGATACCAAAGTACCCCAAGAATCATCACGATGACTATTCCTACCTCAAATTTAGTAAATAATGGGTGAAGGCTATTCCACTCTTTTCCAAAGTACACGCCAATATAGGTAAGCAGTGCTGACCAGATAAAGGAGCCAATAAAGGTGTATATGCAGAACTTAAACATGTTCATCTCCGCAAGACCTGCGGGAAGCGATATGAATGTGCGAATACCGGGAAGTAAACGGCTAAAAAAGGCTACGCCGCTTCCATATTTTTTGATCCATGCAACAGAAGTGAGATATTCGTGTTTGGAAATCAGGACATATTTCCCATATTTTTCAATCCACGTGATAATTACAGTTTCTTCAAGGTAATAACCGAGCCAGTATATCGCTAATGATCCAATTAAATTTCCTATTGCGCCTGCGAGAACCACGAGGAAAAAATTAAGTTCTCCTTGATAAACCAAATACCCTGCAAAAGTCATGGTAATTTCAGAGGGAACAGGGATAAGCGCGGATTCTATAGCCATGAGTAAAAAGATGCCAGCGTAGCCTGTAGCAGAGATTAGGTGTATAATATAACCTGAGAAAAGTTCAAGCATATTTATGGGTATACTCTACATTGTATCAACACCAATTGGTAATTTACAAGACATTTCTTTTCGCGCCGCGGGGGTGTTGCAAAAAGTGTCAATGATAGCGTGCGAGGACACGAGAAGAACAGGATTATTACTTCAGTTTATCAATGAGAAATTTCCAAACAGCAAAGCTTCTGTGCGGCCCAATCTGGTTTCATATTTTGAGCAAAACGAAGCGGGTCGGACACCGCAAATACTTACCGCGCTACGAAACGATATTGATGTGGCGCTGGTGTCAGATGCAGGAACACCAACGGTTTCTGATCCAGGTTTTAAATTGGTGAGAACGTGTATTGAAGAAGGAGTTCGGGTCGTTGCTGTTCCTGGGGCATCCTCGGTTCTTGCAGGATTAGTTTCTAGTGGATTACCCACCGATAAGTTTTTGTTCTTGGGATATCTACCACACAAGCAGGGTCATAGAATAAAAATGTTGCAAAACATAAAAGGTTTGACAGAGATAATGAAAATGACGGTAATTGTTTTTGAAGCACCTCATAAGATGAAAAAGTTCCTAGCCCAAGTACTCCAAGAGCTCGGAGATATTGATTTAGTGGTGTGCAGAGAGCTTACCAAAATCCATGAAGAAGTCATCCATGCCCATGTTTCTGATTTGATCGCAAGGTATATGAAGCAGGAACCTCGAGGTGAATTTGTGATATTATTTCATCATGGAGATAATAAAAAGGGTTTATAAACTATTCCAGAGAATTCTGCAGGCATAGGTTCGATATGGTTTCCATTTTTCAGCAATTTTTTCTGCTTGCGCTATAGTTGGTTCTTGTTTCAATTTATACATTTTTTGTATCGCTTTTCTAATTCCTAAATCTCCATAGGAAAATATATCTTCTCTTCCGAGCGCGAACATGAGGAACATTTGCGCGGTCCACCTACCAATTCCCTTTACTTTTATAAGTTCTTCAATAACTTTTTCATCGCTAAAAGTATGAAGTTCCTCAAGAATTAATTCTTTATTAATAATTTTTTGCGCGAGATCTAACACATAGGATGCTTTTGAACGCGACATGCCAACTGATCGAAGCTTTTCAATATCGTATCTTATAAGGGATTTTGGGACAACTTGATTATTTGGCATCAGCGCGCGTAATCTTCCAAAAATGGTGTCAGAGGCTTTTATAGAGAGCTGTTGGCTTACAATTGATTCGCAAAGCGCCGAAAATAAATCTTTTGTTTTTGTAAGCTGTTTTAATGATTCTTCTTGAACAAAAGAAAAAAGAAGAGGATCTGTTTTTTGGAAATGGTCTAAAGCTTTTTTTACCACAAGAGTTTTTTTCCTAAACAGTGTTTGGTTTTTGTGTGCGTTTTTCTTTTCTCACCATGTTTCCTGTTGCGTCAAGTGTATACACCAATACCTCACCTGTTGCGATTTCGAGCCGCGCGATATCCTGATCTGAAATGTGTTCCAAATATTTTATAAGAGCCCGTAGTGAGTTGCCAGAACCTACTATGAGAACATTTTTACCAGAAACAAGATGGGGGAGCACGCTTTGTTGATAATAAGGAACCGATCTATCATAAACTTGTTTGAGCGATTCCCCGTTTGGAATAGGATAATCCCAGCCTCTTCGAATATTGGTAAATTCTACTTCCCCAACTTGATTTTTTACCTCCCATTTATTTTTTCCGGTATAATCTCCATAGTTTCTTTCCTTCATTTCTTTGCTTTCTATAATGGGTATGTTTTCTTCGTGAAGGGTTTTTAGGATAAAATGAAGTGTTTGTTTGGTACGAAGAAGATCTGAAGAGTAAGCAACAGAAAAGCGTATATCAGCAAGTAATTTGCCGGCGTCCTGGGCTTCTTTTATGCCAGCGGTTGTAATGGGAGAATCAGACCAGCCTACCCATTCACCTTTTGAATTTCCTTCACAAACACCATGCCTGACTAATACTAAATACGCCATATTATGTTTTCTTTGTTGCCGCAAGAATCTCTTCTTCAATAGCCAAAAGCCTATTATATTTCGCGATTCGTTCACCCCTGGCTGGAGCGCCAAACTTTACATAATCGGCTGCTGTTGCCACGGCGAAATCCGCGATAAAATCGTCGTTTGTTTCTCCGCTTCGATGCGAAACAATTATTTTAAGCCCTGCAGCCCTAGCCACTTCAACAACTGCCAATGATTCCAAAACCGTGCCAATTTGATTTGGTTTTATGATAATTCCGGTAATTGCCTTTTTGTTAATTGCAATTTGAAGCCGATAGGGATTGGTAGCTGTGAGATCATCTCCGACAATCAGCGTGTCTTGTCCTTGTTCTTTGCAAAGAGCGCTCCATCCATCCCAATCATCTTCAGCCAATGGATCTTCCAAATACACAAGCGCGTATTCTTTATTAATTTCACGAAAATAAGAGATTATTTCGTTGGTAGACATTGGATTTGGGTTGTCTTTTATATGATATGCATGTTCATGATAAAAACTATTGGAAGCGACATCAAGCCCAAAAAATATATCGTATCCAAATTTTGCGCTTGTGGTATCAATCGCTTTTTTGAGCATGGCAAGCGCATCGGTATTTTTGGGAAATGTAGGGCCAAATCCACCCTCGTCTCCCACAAGGGTAGTAAGGCTATTTTTTTTCAATGTATTTTTTAACGCATGGTAGACATTTGTGCACATAAGAAGCCCCGATGAAAAAGTCATGGAAGAAGCAGGGATGACCATAAATTCTTGAAAGTCTACGTTGTTTCCCGCGTGTTCCCCGCCGTTGATAATGTTAAAAATTGGGGTAGGAATACGAAGATTTGTTTGTTGCTTAAGATAATGATGAAGATATTTATAAAGAGGCATTTTCGCGCTCCTTGCGCATGCTCTGGCTACGGTGATGGACACAGATAGGATTGCATTGGCGCCCAGAACTGATTTATTTTGTGTTGCGTCAAGTTCGAGAAGGATTTTGTCTATGTCAGAAAAATTTTGAATTTCTTTTCCAACAATTGCTTGGGCTATCGTAGTTTTGATGTTGGCAACTGCTTTTAATACGCCTTTTCCCCCGTAGCGATTTTCGTCCCCATCTCGTAAATCTGTTGCTTCATAACTACCAATCGAGGTTCCTGTTGGACATGAGCCCGTCACAATAGTACCGTCAGAAAGAGCCACGGTGGTTTCAACTGTTGGTACTGCTTTGGAATTTATTATTTCTCGTGCGGTGATAGACTGTATAATTGGCATATATATTATTATTTCAAACGCGTGATCTTGATACAAGCCCTTTTTCAATATGCGCGATGAGTTCTCTGGTATGTTCTACCGCATCTGGCGAAACAGATACGCTGGTGATACCCAGCTCTACTAATTTTTGTACCATATTTGGATAAAGCGAAGCTGCTTGTCCACAAATAGAAGCAGTTATTTTGTGCAGATGGCAGGTTTTTATAATTGTTTCTAAAGCCCACATAACAGCTTCATTTTGTTCGTCAAATTCGTGGGCCACCTCGCTGTTGTCTCTGTCTGTGCCCAACAGAAGCATGGTTAAATCATTGGATCCGACCGACACACCGTCTATGCCAACATTGATAAATTTTTCAAGCAAAATAACGTTTGAAGGTATTTCTACCATCATCCAGATTTTAAATTGATTGCTTCGATACAGTCCAGAGGCTGAAATTAGTTTTTTCACCTCTATAAGTTCTTTAACTGTTCTCACAAATGGAATCATAATCCATAAATTTTTAAATCCTTTTTTATTGCGAACCAGCTTTATCGCTTCAAGTTCTAACTCAAATACCTCGGGGTCGTTGATATACCGATATGCGCCTCGATATCCCAGCATTGGGTTGGGCTCTGTTGGTTCAAAGTCTTTTCCCCCAACCAGCTGTCTGTATTCATTGGTTTTGAAATCTGAAGTTCGGTATATGATTGGGCGAGGAGAGAACGCTTTACAAAATGTTTCCATGCCCTCTGCCAGAAGCCTGATATATTCCTTGCTTTTACCATCTCTAATCATTTTTTTGGGATGTGTGCCAATTCCCGCCATCATAAATTCCGCGCGAAGAAGCCCTACGCCATCCACATTGTATTTTGCGATTTTTTCCGCGAGCTCTGGTTCTGCCAAATTTACATACACTTTTGTAGCTGTTTTTACATGGGTATTGTACGCAAAAGAAGTAACTGTCGAGTGAGCGTGCCCGCCTTTATAAATATTGCCCGTACTGCCATTTACCGTGACAACGTCCCCTGTCTTAAGAATTGTGGTAGCCCTATTGGCTCCAACAATCGCTGGAATACCAAGCTCGCGAGACACTATCGCGGCATGCGAGGTGCGTCCGCCCATTTCAGTAATAATTGCAATTGCTTTTTTCATCGCAGGCACAAAATCTGGATTTGTTTGAGTAGTTACCAGTACGTCTCCAGCTACCACTTTTCCGATTTCCCCAGCGCTTTTGAGGATTTTCACTGGACCAGAGGCTATTCCAGGGCTTGCGGGATCGCCTGTTAACAAAATTGCCTGATTAATAATTTGCGTTTCTTGTTTTTTTACAAGATTTGCCGCGTTTATTTTTTTTATGGTCGTAATTGGCCTTGTTTGTACTATGTAGACATTATTTTTTTCTATAGCCCATTCCATATCTTGAGGGAAATAGTAGTGCTTCTCAAGCTTTACTGCTAAATGCGCCAAATCCAATATGTGCTTGTCTGAAATTTTTTGTTTACTTCCTTTTGTTTGAGAAAGCGCAGAGTCTTTATTCACATTATTCCTTTTTTCCATAATTTGTTGTTGATATTGGACATTTTTCTTGGTGATTTTCATGTCTTTTTTATCTATCTCATAATGATCAGGAGTAACTTTTCCTTGTACTATCATTTCCCCAAGTCCAAGAATTGCTTCGATAATAATGGTCGATTTATCATTGTTAAGAGGGTCCATGCTAAACATAACTCCGCTACTTTCTGAATTCACCATCTTTTGCACGGGTACAGCGATACCAATTTTGAAGTGATCAAATTTTTGTTCGTGGCGGTAGAAAATAGCTCGTGGTTCAAAAAGTGATGCCCATGCTTTTTTAATCGCGATGATGACATTTGCTTCTCCATGTACATTGAGATATGTTTCCTGCTGTCCTGCAAATGATGCGTTCGGAAGGTCTTCTGCGGTTGCTGAAGACCGTACTGCCACAAGCGCATTTTTGAAAGCGCCACCAAGCATTTTATATGCATTATAAATTTCTTGTACCAAATCAGGGGAAATACCAGATGTAAGAATAAGTTTTTTTATGTGATTTGAAACATCCATCAAAGAGTCTGAGCGCTCGAAATGGGTGGTTTTTAGAAGATGGTCAATCTTGATTGCCAAATTATTGTCCTTAATAAATTGGTAATAGGCATTTGCGGTAACGATAAATCCGTTGGGTACCGGAAATCCTGCTTGGGTCATTTCTCCTAAATTGGCTCCTTTGCCACCTACCAATGCTACGTCTTCTTTCCCCACCTGCGAAAACCACACAACTAAATCTTTACGACTCATATATCTATTGTGGGTAATTTGATGAAGAAATGCAATATCTCAAAGTGGTTTTTTGTTAAATGAACCAGGAACGATGAGGTCAAAGGGCTTGGTGTTTGTTCCGTATGCTTTTGGACCGTAATCATTCACATAGTTTCGTATATTCTGCTTAAAGTATGGTGGTTTTGATTTTTGAACTTTACCGATAATATAATAAGTAAGCGCCATAATCCCCCCAAAGTTCATCGCTTGAGGCAGATCAATGTCCCACCTGTGTTTTGGATGACCAAAATAATTATTTTTTTCTCCAATGCTTACCACCAGATCGTTTGTCGGACGATGTACAAATTTCGCGTGTCGTGCGTGTCCTTGGCTAAATGCGCGCACAGATACTTGTGGGCCAAATAATTCATCTTTTTTTATATCAAGCATCGGACAAATGTTCATAAATTTGTCAGGCAACACAAATGAGTAGCTTGCGTAGCTATCAAAATTTTCAGGGAAAAGTAAGGATGTAACATATGACTTAATTCCCGCAGGATTTTCTTTTGTTTCAGATAGGATCATTCCCATATAGGTAGATGTGTTATATGTATAGGGTTCGTCAATTGATTGATACACGAGTACCTCATCAGCAATTTTTGCAGCATCCGAATTCGATTTGGTGGTTAATAAGGTGGTCTTAAGCCCATATTTTTTTGCAAGTTTAATTTCCCACACAGAGTCTTTGCCCCCAGACGCGGATATAACCACTGCTTGTGTTATTAATTTACTTTGCATTGCTTTTTCAAAAGCGCGGACAAGCTCCTTAAAATTACTCTCATCGGCAAATAATGCTGCTTTGCCTGAAAAAATAATAAGTCCAGTGTTGTAGGCGTTTCCTGAACCTACCACAAAAGGGAGATTAAACTTTTCGACACTAAGTAGTGGGGGAGGATTTTTGATAAAAAAATCCAGCGCAAGAAGTACATCTTCATCCAGGCTAATAATATTTGGCATCATGTTTCTCTCCGCTCCCTTTTTCTTTGTTCCTCTGTTTCGTCTGGTCTTTGGTAATCATCCTGCAGTCGCCATGTCGTGCCCGCTTCCGGAGTAGATACTTCCACCACGTCGCAATCTGTTACTGCCTGGTGTCTATGTCTTTGTCCAACTTTGGTGGTATATCCCTTCCCCTTTTCAAGTTTTATCGTTTCGAGTTCTCCGTTTTGATTTTCTATAATAAGATTACATTCGCCACTGGCAAGCCAATATGATTCCTGTTTGGTATCGTGAGCTTGAAGAGACAGGCGATTTCCCGCGTTAATATGAAGTATTTTTCCCATGTATGGCATACCTTCTGGTACCCAGTGCAGTTCGTATCCCCATGGCTTTTCTACGCGCTTAATATAGCCATCTGTGGTAAAGGTAGATTTATCAAATGAAGGAAGATCAGTAGACATGTTGTTCAAGCTTTGCTACTCTCTTGTCTAATTCTCTTACGTCTGTTTTGTCCGCTTTATGCTTGTCAACTAAGGCAATAATATTTAGCTCAGCCTCTTCCATGCGTTCAAATATTTCTCCTTTCAGCTTTTGAAGTAATTGGTCAATTTGCTTTAAATCTGTACTATTCATGGCTATTTTCCAATCGATTTTTAAAGACTTCAAGCGTCATAACGCCTATTGTATCCATTTTAGATAATCTTTCTATCATTGACTGGTTTCGTTTTGAGTGATGGTTTTGTGCAATATCCTCAATTTGCCTTAAAAAGTCTTTTTGTGTTGTTGCTGAAAGAGCTTGTGGATCAATCTTACTGTATATCTCGTTTATTAAATCTCTAGGATTACTGTTTTTATTGATTTTTTTCATAATTCTATATTACTCTTTTGTTAGAAAGTGTTCAAGATAACAAATCAAATCAGCTAAAAAACATCTACTTTAATTGTTTTTAGGATATCTTCAAATAAACGAGCAATTTCTTGCTCGATTTCTTTAACTTGTGCTTTTAGTTCTTCTTTTGTTTTTTCTTTTAGGCTTCCTTTTACCGCGGTGTAGTATTTCATTTTGGGTTCTGTACCAGAAGGGCGGGCATGTACCACCGTGCGTTCATCTTCTGTAAAAAAGAATGAAAGCATGTCTCCCTTGTCCCACTTTCTTGTTTCAATGAGTTCTCCTGTTTGAGCATTTTTTACCTCTCCTGTCAGGCGATCAAGCACTTTTACCACTTTTCTTCCTGCAATTTCTTTAGGAAGATTTTTTCTCAATTCTTTCATTGCCAGGTTCATCTGATCTATTGCTCCAAATCCTTGAATCTCCCGATAGTACAAGCTTTCAGCATAATATCCATATTTTTCGTAAATAGATTCCAAAAGTTCAATCGGAGTTATATCATTGTCTTTGCAGTACGCGGCCATTTCTGAAGCAACCACCGCAGGAGTTTCTGCCCCCTTGTCCCGATATGCGTTTCCGTATAAATAACCAACACTTTCTTCAGCTGCAAAAATAAAGTTTTTATCTTTTGGCAAATGTTCTATTCTGTCCCCAATAAATTTAAAGCCTACCAGAAGATCTCCAATTACTTCTGCTCCAAAGCTTTCTCCTATGTCTCTAAACAATTCTGTGGTTACTGATGTTTTAACAAGTACGGGATTTTTGGGAAGCTTGCCGTTTTTAGATAAAGTGTTCATTATAAAATAAGTCATGAGTACTGCTCCTTGATTCCCGTTTAGGGGATACCAATTTTTTTCTCTATCCGGCACAGCCATTCCTAATCTGTCTGCATCCGGATCGGACAGGAGAACAATATCAGCATTTGTTTTTTTTGCCAAGCCAATTGCATCTTCGTACACGATAGGAAACTCGGGGTTTGGAAACTGTCCTTTAACATTGGGAAAATCACCATCAAGGCTCATCTGGTTTTCTACCAAAACTATATCGTTAAAACCAAGCTCTTTTAATACAGGAAGCACAGATTGAGAACCAACTCCGTGCATGCATGAATAAACTATTTTTACGTTCCTGCTTTTATAGATAGATGCTGTTTTGGCAGCTTCTGCAAACTTTTTATCTATTTCGTCGGGAATATACTTAATTAATCCCCTATGAACTGCTTCTTCAAAGTCTATTTTTTTAATCGAGGTGACTGATTTAAACTCATCCTCAATTAATTTTCCTGTATCTGGCAAGACCTGAACACCATCTGAGCCATATACTTTGTACCCGTTAAACTGAGGCGGATTGTGACTGGCGGTGAGGACTATTCCTCCTATGCATCCAAGCGTTCGAACAGTAAACGAAAGTTCTGGCGTAGCTCGAAAGTAATTAAACATGTGAACGGGAATTCCATTTGCGGCAAGTACACGCGCGGTTTCTTTCACGAATTCTTCTGAATGATGCCTGCTATCGTATGCCAATGCCACTCCATTTTGAACATTGCTTGTCTTGTGTTTAAGTAGATATTGTGAATACGCCTGGGAGGCCCATCGAATAGTGTAATTATTGATTCTATTTGTTCCTAAATCCATTACTCCTCGTATGCCCCCGGTGCCAAATATAACCACCCTATAAAAACTGTCCATGAGGTTTTCCCATTCATTTTTATTAATTTTTTCAGTAAGAGAGGGAGAAAATTCCTTAAATTCCTCTTCGGTTAACCACTTTATAATTTCTCCGTATGCTGTCTTGTTGAGTTTTTTTTCCTGAAGCGCGTGGTCGAGTTTTGCTTGAATCTCGCTATTCATATTACTGTACTAGTTTAGAGTTCCAGTAAAAAAAAGTCAAGATGTTGGCGAAGAGACAGGGGAGAGCTTCCTATTTTTGTCGCTTTGTCAATAACTGCAAGTTTTTGATAAAGTTCACAGAGTTTTGAGCTGGAAAAAGTACTTTGTTGTTTTTCTAATTTTCCTTTTTGCCAGGGAGCCATACGCGCGACTTCGTCAATGGTCTCATTTCCTGCTTCCGAAAGAGCCAAAAGAGAGCGAAAATGCCTGACCATCATGAAAAAAACAAGCTCTATCTCAGTACTTGTCAAAGTATCCTTCAGCAGAGAAAAAGTTTTGGGATTTTTGGGAGTGAGTGAATCCAAAAAAGCAAAAAGAGTTTTGGGATAGGTAAAATGCCGTACGGTCGCATTTTTAAATTTTTTAAGTTGAGCAGGAGTGAGATCTTTGCCTTCCCAAAGATAGAAAGAAGTTGCCTTTTCATGTTTGGACAAATACGCAAACAAAGCATCAATATCTTTTCCCTTGGCTTTTATGAACAAATTGTCAATAAATATATTCTTGGTTTCTGAAAAAAGCGAAGACCCCTCGATTAATTGAACCAAATCAGACAAAAGTAGCGTATTACCGTTGAAAGAAAAAGTCTCGGTGGTGTTCTTTTTAATCTCGTGTAAATAATTTCGAGATGAGGCAGTATCTGCGCCGTGAATGATGGTAATCA
>CAYICR010000008.1:0-6621 GCA_964361925.1 uncultured Gammaproteobacteria bacterium | reverse complement strand
TCGTGTAAATAATTTCGAGATGAGGCAGTATCTGCGCCGTGAATGATGGTAATCACGACTTTTTGTCATCCTGAACTAGATTCAGGATCCCCCTGGGGAGATTGCGGGTCAAGCCCGCAATGACACCCTGCCCTACATATCGGGACGGTTTTTCTGTTTTCAATTTGTATTCTTTGAACAGTTGATTGGCGGTGGTTTCCAAGTGTCTTGATTTGCTACGGTGAGGAAGAAGTGCTCCTGAGAAATTTTTTGGAATGTGAAGCAATTCATGTATCAGTACTCGTTTTCTTTCAGTTTCATCAAGTTTGTCATAAAATTTTGATAAAACTTCAATCACATACGCGGGCTGAATGGTAAGTGCGTGTTGGAAAATCTTAGGAAATGCCCACACGCGCGCGTACGAACGACTGCTGGAGCCTAAAGTTTTGTAGCAAAAAATTCTGGTAATATCTATATGGGGCAAATCCAAAACAGACAGGATGTGAATCAAGTCTTTCTTCACCTCACCCGCTTCTTCCCATTCCAGCTTCACTGATTTTTTCTTTCTCATTATAGTTTTGACTTTTAACCTTTGCCTTTTAAATTTGTCATGTGTGTTTGTCTGCCACGTAACTCGCGCCGTAACTATCTGGTTTTGTTTTGGCGACAAATCCATTTCCAGTTACCATCCCCACTACTTCTTTTATCATATCACGGGTATCTCCATGTGTTCCTACATCTACATGAATTTCCAAATCATAATCCGGCGCATGGCCGTTGAGCGTTTTCTTAAAAAGAGGGACAAAATTGGTCGCAAAACGGAGAGATTCCATGGTTTCTGCGTATATTTTCTCGCGAAGCGAATGAATATTTTTTTGGTTCTTTCTTTTCCAAAAATAGGTACCTCCATACCCCTTTCGGTACATCAATACTGCGGTTACTAAATTAATTTCAGACCTTTTTCCTTTATCATCAGTTTTTTCATGAGAATCAGTACCTATAACAAGACTGTATTTGGCTTTTGGGTTCTCTTCCAAAAAAGATTGGAGAAGTAAAATTGTTTTTTGTTGGTCTACTGTCCCATGCGTAGTACTATAAAATATGTCGTTATTATTATCCATATAGAAGCGAAAGCAGTAGGATATTATACCATATTTACCGAATCCCAAAAAACCACTTAGCCAGGTTTTTAAAAGCCAGCGGTATCTCAACTGCTATAGGTTGGACACGTTTTTTGGAAAAATCTTTTGTAGGCGCGTTTACATTCTGTTTTTTAATTGATTTAGTCGTTAGTTCTTCAATTTTTGGTTTTCCTTGTATTTTTGGTAATTCAAAAATACTACGGTAAAGAAGATTTGGAGAACCATCTGGGGCGAGAAATGAAAATTGGGCAAATGGTTCGCTTCCCGCATGAAGCAAGAACGGGGTTATGGCCACGATATCTGGATCTGTCCAAATGGTAAAAAAGGCTTCTTTCATATATGAAGCAATGGTGACTTCCGACACCATATTTTTGGACCAGCCCGCCTCAGTAATAAAAATGGGGAGACGTTTTTTGGTAAATTGGCCGATAGTGCTTCGTTCATATGAAAAAGAGCGCGCGCTATGGTATCCATATGAAGAAGGGGGTTGGGAAAATGCGGGATTGGGATAAGAATGACTTGAAAATCCGTCGATTTTTTCAAAAATATCCGGAACTTCATGTGCCATAAGCTGATAATAGCTGTACTGACTATATGCTTGTCCCAAAACAGTGGATGCGCCATTGTCCATACCCGAAGAGATGATAAAAAAATCATCATTCTTTTCTTTGAACACATCTACCGCGTAACCAAGCAGCCTCGCATACTCAAACGGGTTAGTAGAGCCACCCCATTCGTCAGATCGATTTACTTCGTTGAAAACAATGATATATCTGTTCTTTGTTGGCCATTGTAGAGAATTAAGAAAATTCGCAAAATCCAATATATCTTCTTCGTTTGGTTTTCTCCATACTTTGGTGTTGAAATAATCTCCTTCTGTGGCTAGTCTCAAAAGAGGAATAACGCGTTTCTGCTTTGCAGAATTAAAAAATGTTTGCCATTTTTCTATATCTTTATCTCCTGCCTGTATTGGTATAGTGACATAGCCCCATGCGCCCCCATTGCTATTGATAAGCGTCGCAGCCTTGTCCAGTTCATCAGGAAACAGTATGTGGATACCAAATTTATTGTTATCAACTGCAAGTGGATCAGAAATAGCATGCGCGGTTTGCATTTGAAGCATAAAAAAAATACAAACAAGGATAAGAAAAAAAAACTTTCTCATGGTTTCAATTATACCACGAGAAAGCCGGGTAGCTAAACGAAGCCAAGTAAAGACCAATACTTTTTGACCACAGGTATACCTGTGTTTGTTTTCACTTGTGCAAGGACCCACTCCAGGCTTTTTCCAAATGAAAAGTCTCCCTCAATAAGTTTTTCAACCATATCGTTTATGCTCTCGTCTTGTTTAACATCTTGCAATTGGGTTTCAATTTCATTTACTACTTTTCTCGCATGTTCTAGTTCTGACATTTCAAATTCCCAAGGAGTTCGATAGTGATGAGAGAGCAACAGCCACCGAATTGTATTGGGTGAATATGTTGCAAGTAAATCAGAAACCATGACCAGATTTCCGAGAGATTTGGACATTTTTTCACCTTGATACATAACCATGGCTGCGTGCATCCAATATTTTACGTATGGTGTTTTATTCGTAAAGCTTTCTGATTGCGCGATTTCGCTTTCATGGTGAGGATATATAAGATCCCGTCCCCCTCCATGAATATCTATAACGTCGCCAAGATATTCTTGAATCATCGCAGAGCATTCAATGTGCCAACCGGGTCGCCCCTTACTCCAAGGAGAATCCCAAGAGGGCTCATCGTCTTTACTTTTTTGCCACAATATAAAATCTAGTGGATTTTTTTTGTTTGAATCCGCGAGGTTTCCACCGCGCTCACTTGAGATAAGCCTCATTTGATCAAAGTTAAATTTAGATAACTGACCGTACTTTGGAAAACTGGTTACATCAAAATATACACTTCCTTCTTTTTTGTATGCATTTCCCCTTTCAATCAACAATGAAACAATCTTAACAATGGTAGCAATAGAGCCCGTTGCGTTCACATAATGACTCGGGGGTAAAACATCGAGAGATTTCATATCTGCCAAAAACTTTTTTGTCCAAAATTGTCCAAGTTCTTTCCAGTCTCGATTTTCTTTCTTTGCTCTTTTTAAGATATCATCGTCTATATCAGTTACATTTTGCGTGTAGTTTACCTCATACCCCTTGTAAGCGAGATAGCGAAATACTGTATCAAAGAAAACATAAAGAAATGCGTGACCCAGATGAGTCGTATCATATGGGGTGATTCCACACACATACATGCGAACCTTCTTGGCTTCTATAGTATTGAATTCTTCTTGTTGTTGACTAAGTGAATTGTAAACGGTCATTAGTGTATAATAGTCGATATTGCCCAATTGTTCAATTATTAATAATGAAGTACCTTTTTGTTTTCGCTCATCCGGATGATGAAACTTTTTCAAGCGGGGGAACGATAGCCCTACTTAGCAAAGCAAGGAATACTGTTTCGCTTATTTGCGCAACTCGTGGTGAGGCGGGAGAGCTTGGAACGCCTCCTATTGCAACCAAAGAAAATATAGGCGAAATTAGAGAATCAGAGCTTCGAAACGCAAGTAGAATTATCGGCATCGGAACTATTCATTTTCTGGAATATATCGACGCTACGTTAAAGAAAGTTTCTCAGAAAGAACTTTCCGCTAAAATTTTTACATTGTTCAAAAAAGAACAGCCGGATGTGGTAATAACTTTTGATGAGTCAGGCGGATCCAACAACCCTGATCATATTGCGATGTCACACGCGACATCGATAGCCTTTGACGGGTATCTTAAAATAACAACCAAAACAGTGAAACTTTATCACACGGCTATACCAAAAAGCTATCTTGCGCAATACGCGAATACAAAATTGGAGTATAAAGCGTTCGGGAAAATACACGGTGTGGATGATGAGAGAATTACTACCATCGTTGATATTTCTAAAACTTACGAGGATAAACTAAAGGCGTCTGCTTGCCATCGTACCCAAAACAAAGATTGGAATAGGTTTTTGGAAAGAGCAAAGGTTATGGATTTGAAAAAAGAATTTTTTAGATTAGTAAAAGAGAATAATTTGTGATGAAAGAGCGAGAACAAAACTTAAAAAATAACAAAAAAGAAACGGTTGGTGTACTCGAAGTGGCACTACGAACTGCTTTGTCTAGCAAAAAAGGTAGGGGATTTATTAAATTACTAAACTTAATTAGGGGAGCTTAGCTTTCCAAGGTCTCACCTGGTAAGGCTAAAGTAGTTTTGGGCAACCTCTCTGTCTTTTTTCATTTGCGCCACTAGGTCTTCTTTTGAGTTAAATTTCTGATTACCCCGAATTTTTTTGAGTAATTTCACGCGGAGCACTTTGTTGTATAGATTAAAATTTTGGTTTAGAATATATACTTCGGCTTGATAGGTATCTTCTCCAAATGTTTTTGCGCTTCCTATAAAAGTAAGCGCAGGGTACTCCTTGCCATTTAAGATAGCGTATGAGAGATAGATTCCTTCAGGAATTCTCCTGTGCAGTCGCATATTGGCTGTAGGAAAGCCCAAAAGTCTTCCGCGCTGTTTTCCCCTATTCACCTTTCCCCAAAATATGATGTGCTTCATGAAATGAATTATATCAAAAATTATGAAGTAAACTTGAGAAGCAATTGTCTTTTTAGCTCAATATCGTATGCTTTTTTATCTGTCACTTGCTTATCTGCTTCAGACGAGGTTCTGGAGAAGTCCTTGGGGACACCAATCATTCGCACCGCGCAAAAATTATCAAGCGATCCTTGTAGTTCGACCGCCCTTTGTAAATAAAAATTTGGATACGCAGTAATTACTGCTCTGCAAACTTCTTGTCCAGCTCGCAAAAAATCCTCAATGCCTGAATGTAGTAATCCAAAATTAAATCCAATCTTTGGCTTTTTTCCAAGAGAATCTTTCATTAATTTTGAAGAAAAAAGCAATTTTTCTGCAACCAGCGCGTTTCTAAAAAATATCAGATCATTTTCAGGGTGTATGTGAGAGAACGATCCGTTTAGCCGGGTGAAAATTCTATAAGCAGGACTGTCTGTGTCCAAAAGAGATGCTGTTCGTGCGATATTCTTCGGTGCTATATCGCTTGCGCCCCAAAGCAGACCAGCGGTCGCGCCTCCCTGAAGTAATCTTCTCCGCGATTTTTTTTCTGGAGCTTTTTCTTTCAAAGCCATAAAACTTGCAGTAGTAACAACTGGGGTCATATACGACAATATATTGCTCGCTTCAGGAAAGGGAAGTTTAACGTCACCAAAAATAACTATAATTCCGCTTTTAGCAATTTGAGAAAGCACCCGATCAGGAAATAGTTTTGTATGATAATCAGTATACAAAAAAGAAACATCGCCTTCAGCTCTTAATAAGTTTTGCGGAGGAGCATTATATATCTCCGGAGACATGGACAGCTCTCTAAAAAGTCCATCAATATCATCTGGTAGTCTTTGAATACCATACCTATGGTCTTCATATAAAGGAATAAACACGCCTGTTGGCGTTTCGATTCCCTCATTTTCCGCTCTCAATTCATGAGTTGCCCAGACCGTAGATACTGCGCCAGCACCGACCGCAAAAGCAACTCTTCGCGTAATATTTTCTAGATTACTATTCATAGTATGAATTATTTTCCTTGAACGACTTTTCCGTCGATCTCAACTTTTCTTACGGCGCAACCATCTTTATATATATCTACTTGTGCTTTGCCGTGAAAGGATGGCGTAGAGAGTCCTAAATTTTTTCGTAGATTCTGCTCATCATTCCCTAGGTTGACCTGTACTCTCACTTGTCTGTCTTTGCTTAACATATTGGTAACTATTTCTGGTATAACTTGGGAGCCTCGCAGGTGCCTACCCGGGGCAAGAGATTCTGGTACTTCCACATACACGATATATCCGATCTGTTGGGGAGGAGTCTGGAAAGTACAGGTTGCTTCTGTCTTCGAGCTGCCATCACACGCTGAAAGCGCTACTCCAAGCATAATAGGCGCTATGGTGCGCATCATGGCGCTTTTGGGCAAAAATCTATGTTTCTCTCTCACAGGAGAAATTATATCGAAAAACAAAGGAGAATGCAAATATTATAGGCTTTACTTCCGTCGTATATTGTTAAGTGGGATAATAGCGGAAAATTAAAAGCAATTAGGATTGGAAATAAGCGCGGAGTCGGAGAAAGGAGATATCGTCGAGAAGATATTATTAAACTGATAACAAGTCAGGAAGACACTAATTAAATCGATTCTTGTGGCCTAGATGAATCACCAAAGTTGGTGTCAACGTTCGCTCCCCAACAGTAAGGTACTTTCACCACAAGAATCATTCGGTGAAATTATTATATCACGAATTTCTCATATGACGAAATTTGTGATTATCCTATAAAAATGATAAAATACCAGCCAATGAAAGAAAGACCCCATCTTTATATTATCCCTATTGCTCATACTTATGCTGACATGGGAAGTTTGAGAGACAAAATTCCTGTTGATGA
>CAYICR010000007.1:0-18066 GCA_964361925.1 uncultured Gammaproteobacteria bacterium | reverse complement strand
CCCTGGTACTTTTCACCTTAAAACCAATTCTAGAAAAACAAATTAATCCATTGCTGGAGATTGGATACCGAAGCGCTCGCAGACTGTGTACTGTTGGGTCCTAGAAGCCTTTGGGATACTATAATCTCCTGCTCCCCCTCTCTACCCATAAAAAGCTTATTTCGCGCCTGTTCTTCGATAAATAGAGGTGATTGAGCCTGAATGATGCGCTCTTGAAGCTCTCTATTTCTCTCTTTTTCCTTTTTTAGCCTATCTTGGGTCTGTACCATAAGATCCTGTTTTTGCCACAGAGTATAAATAGAAACCACAAGGCTACGAATAACCAATAGTGAGGCTATGAGTACAACAATGAACAATACTCTTTTCATGTCAGAGAAATCCGCCGTGAAAACCTGCATTTAGTATACGCCATTTTTCCCCTCATTACTATTTACCAAAGTGGTGCTTGACGTACGCTCAAATTTTTGATATTATAGGCTTTATTATGTCAATCCTTCCATTGCGGGATGCCCACGCACAATTTAAAACATATCTAAAAGAACAAAAGCACTCTACGTCAACCATAGTCGCCTATAGCAAAGACGTGGATCAATTGGTGACTTTTTTGGAAGATTTGAAAAAAAATCACATTCACGAGGTAACCACCGAAGATTTGCAGGGGTTTTTAGCCAAGCTCGGCAAAGAAGGCTACACGCCTAAATCTCTTTCCCGCAAAATCAATTCTACTCGTACTTTTTACCGCTTTTTGAAAATAAACGAATTTGTAACCGATGATCCATCTCTTTTGGTAGAACACCCACGCTATGAACTGACTCCTCCACGCATTCTTACCCCTACTGAATACCGGGCGCTACGAGACGCTTCCCGTAATGACATTCGCATGTTTGCAGTCATCGAGCTTTTGCTTCAAACAGGTATCCGAATTGGCGAATTAGCAGCTCTTAAAATCGTTAACGTAAAGCCAGATGGTATGAAAATTGAGGCATATGAAAAACATGCAGAACGCGTTGTACCGCTTAACAAACCAGCAAAAGACGCTTTGAATAGATATCTCTCGGTAAGACCCCAGGTGAATCAGGAGCGCGTATTTGTAACCAAATCAGGAAAACCTTTCTTGGTGAGAAACATCCGAACCGCGGTGGAGAGATATTTCAGGCTTGCAGAAATTAAAGGAGCAAAAGTCAATGATCTTCGTCACACCTTTGTCGCGCACCACCTGCGACACGGCGTATCACTAGTTCTTCTTTCAAAAATATTGGGACACAAAAGAGTCTCTACCACAGAAAGATATCTTTCTTATGTTGAAGACCGAGCCAAAGAAACCAGCATCCTCACCGACCTCTAACGTTGATATTAAGATATAAGTAGGTCCGGAAGGACTCGAACCTTCAACCCTCAAGATATAAGCTTGATGCTCCGCCATTGAGCTACGGACCTAAGCAACGCTAATTGTACCAAAGAGGGGCAAAAGAGACAAGCTTCGCTGGGACAAAGGGGTCATAGGGGCAAGATTATTTCTTTAAACTTTTAATCAACCGAGAAAGCAAATATCCAACTTCGCTTCTTTTTCCTTCCAGAATTTCGTAGCTTTCTTCTGTTAAAAATCCTAGATCTAAACAAACTTCAAAACCAGCTTCTAGTTCAGATAAAGAACTATCAGACATGTTAAGAAAATGGAGATAATCTTTTCTTGTACCTCTACGATATCCTTCAACAACTGTTAGAAGAACTGATACCGCCGCTCTTCGCAATTGACTTTTCAATCCAAACTCTTCTGACCGTGGAAAATCTTCTGTATGTTTGTAGACTAATCGAACAAGCTCACGTGACCTTTGCCAAACAAGAAGCTTATGATAGCCCTTATCGGCTTTATTCATATCTTCTTCCCCCTTTGTCCCCTCTGGCTCTTATGTCCCATTTGTCCCATCTCTTCTAAAGTTTTGCTCTCTGCGTGATTTCCGCTTCTACCATGGTTGCGTCTTTTCCGTACTTTAATCTGGATAATTCTTTAATCAATTCTGCTACCCGTGGATTTGCCAATTTCTTCTCTGCAGCTAAATCGCGGGTCAAATCCATAGAAAAAGACGGAACTGGTTCTCCGCCCACGATAGTGGCGATATACGCGTGAAACCGCTCAATGTTAATCAAATCTGACTCTGAAAAAGTAGGCTGAAACTCATGCTGTAAGTAATTGGCGTCTTGTACTCCAACGCGGAAAGAAATACGTGTTCCCACGTTTCCAAAAATAGCATTTTTTATATCCTCTTCCATTTGCCCAATGAATTGATTCGCCACTACCAAATTTAATTTATACTTCCTGGCTTCAGAAAGAATTTGCGCAAAATCAGGAGTAGCGAAATTCTGAAACTCGTCTACATAAAGAAAGAAGTCTTCCCGTTGTTCTTTGGGAATATTTTGCCTGCTCATCGCAGCGACCAAGATTTTGGGAACCAATACCAAGCCCAAGAAATTGGAATTCTCCTCCCCTATTTTTCCTTTGGACAGATTAATCAAAAGTATTTTTTTCTCATCCATAACTTTTCGGAAATTAAAAGCGCTGTCTGATTGTCCAATGATATTTCTGATCATTTTGTTGGTGACAAAACGGCCGAATTTGGACACGATGTAATCCAAAACTTCTGATTTATGGAAATCTGACGTCTGCGCAATTTGATCGGTCCAGTAACGCCTGATGATGGGATCTTCCACTTTTGGCAATAGCTCTTGCACGTAATTTGCGTCAGTTAAGATACGAACCACCTCTATAAACGTGGCACCTTTTTCATACATAACGGTCAACATGGCATTTCGGATAGCGTGCTCAAATCGGGGACCAATAATACCAGTTTGATGCGGATCAAAAAGCTTATACATAAGCCCTATGATAGAAGAAACCACAAAATGCTTTTGCTCTTCGGTTTCTGCTTCCAACATATTAAAACCCATAGGGCGCTGGGTGTCTGAAGGATCAAAGAGAATAACATCCTCTGCCCGCTCTGGTGGAACCATGGGCAAAATATCTTCAACCAAATCGCCGTGTGGATCAATAACAGCCAGCCCGTGCCCATCCTTAATATCCTGCATAATCATGCTTTTCAACAGCTCTGATTTTCCTACCCCTGTTTTTCCAATAATATACGTATGTCTCCTCCTATCGTCGAGGTTCATAAATACCGAACGGGTAAGACCTCTGTACGTACTTTTACCCAGGAACAATCCTTCTTCAGGAATTTGAGCGGGCGCAGGAGCTGTTTTGGCATTGAGCCAAAGAATATTGGGAGTTGTAATGCTCTTGTTGGGGAAATGAAAAAGCGTAGCCAATTCTTCACTTGAAAGCACCGATGTTTGACCACGAATCGGCATATATCGATAAATAAAATCCGTCGCAAAAGAACTTTTGAATCGGTGCTTGTTTGACGTAAATGAATTAGTCGACTCAAATTGACTAAACACGCTTTTGAGGTTGGAGAGGTGCGCGCTGGCTACTTCACTACTACTTGACGAAACCACCATGCGAACCACCGTGTCAAACCCAGGCTTACTTATCTTATTCTCAATACTTTCAAGCTCTTTGGAATCAGCTGAGTATTTCGCGGTTTCTGGATTTGCTTCTCCCTTTTTTGTTTTAGCAACAAATGCCCTTCCTAATTTTTTCCACTTAGAATCTGCGGGTGAAATAAGCACCTGGATTGAGGCGCCTTCTCCTGGGGTCATTTTCGCCAAAACAGAGGTGATAGATGAGAGCGGATCAACTGCTAAATCTTTGTATGTCTTAATCGCCTGATAATCCGCGCTTTTTAATTTGAGAGAGGCAAAGGCGACCTTCCCTTCTTTGGAAAAAATATTGTATTCATTTCCTATGCCCTCTCCTTTTCTGGCCATTCCCTCTTCTACAACAGTAATTTCCGCGTCGGGATATGAGCCATTTAATTGCTTTTCTACCAAATCCCGTATTTTGTTGGGGACATGAATATAAAATCTGATATCTCCAGGAAGACCAACAATTTCAAACGAAATATGCGGCTGGCGAGAAAGAAATGCAAAACGTCCACTCTTTCGCAAAGATCCAAGCGAAGAAAACATTTGTTCAGCAGCGTCTATTTTTATTTCATTGTCCCTTGGAACTACTATTTGTAAAAGTGTAGAATGATACGAATCATATTCTCTATTTTTATGCTTATACCACAGGAATAACACGTACCCAAATCCATACAATATCAATACTCCCGCTATGGAAAACGTAAGCGCGATAAGAAATGAGTACAGTAAATTGATAAACGCATCAGGATTTAATAAATCCATATTAACCTCCTATAAGTTTTTTGTGCGCGGATTTCAATATAAGAAGCGCCAAGTAAAAAATTGAGTTGCCGGACTTTTTTTGTTTTACCGCAGAAATCACCTCTTCATCGCTTAGCATAACCACCCCGCTTGGAATTGTCGGATGCACCACTGATTCTTTCGCAAGAGTTAGCCCCGCATTTTTATCTGAAAGCGTTAGATCAGGTACCTCTGCCACCGTCTCTACCCCCGCTTCTTTTACTTCAGGAGAAAGTTGTGCCTCTTGTTCCGTTGGCTGCATTATCTCAGTAGGAGCAACAGATACGATAGGTTCTTGTTCTTTGTGGGTCGTACCAACAGGGGCAATTACAGGTACTACTGGCGCTGCAACAGACACAGGCACAGCCACAGGAACAACTGGATGTTTTTGATCGTCCATATATATTCATCATACAGGAAAGAAAAAGAAGAAACAAATGAACTATGCCCATAAAACTCCAAAAAATATAATGACTAATTCTGATATTTTTAGTGTTGCTCCCAAACAATCTCCAGTCACTCCTTGAATTCTTTTGTAATAATACCAACCAGTTATTATTACGATTAATAACAATATCCCGATAATCTGAAAGCTTGCAAAACCAAACAAAATCCAACCCAACAACACTACTATAAAAAACAATAATAAAACTTTATATCCATCAGTATTTCTTGCATGCTTTGTGAATGCGCTTACAAATGAAGATGAGTCATCGATATAAGACATTTTCCAAATAAGGGGCAACGCAGAAAATCTACTCGCAACCATAGCAAAAAATAATATTTTTGGTAGTAAAATAGGCGATGTATGCAACAGAAACATAAACTCCATCATGATCGAAAGAATAAGCGCCAAAGATCCATACGCACCAATTCTACTATCTCGCATTATGGTTAATACTTTTTCTCTATTTGATCCCCCACCAAACCCATCTACTGCATCTGCAAGCGCGTCTTCTTCAAACGCACCAGTCAACAAAACAAGAAAAGTTACAACAAATATAATAACTATTTCTTTTGGCAAAAATGGAGATATCAGAAGATAAAACCCTACTCCCAAGATTCCAAGAACTGCTCCCACGAAGGGTAAAAAAAGCAACGATTGCATCATAGACTTTTCATTAAACCTTATAAAGCGATCCAGTGGAATTCGAGTGGTTAAAACAATACAATGAAGAAACAATTTTAGCACACCGCGCCCTCTCCACAACTGGTACATCTTCTCGTTCCTGCTCCTACAATAATTGGCCTATTACATGGTCGTGATTTGCGCGTACGTGATTCTTGAGTCTTTTGAGATTTTGCTTCTGCTGGCTTCTCTTCCGGTTCTTTTTCCTCCTTCTTTCCTGGACAGTGAAAATGGGCTCTTTCTCCTGCACATCTTTTTTGACATAAATTGGGGTCATTTTTTGCTTCTTCAGCAGTGATGCCAAAAACAGAATTGAAGATTTTATCGAAACGAGAACTATACGCGCTTTGCTTATCGTTTTGATTACCACCTGCACATCCTGCAATATTTTTTACTTCATTAAACGCGACTCCATAACTATTGTTGGTATTGAATATGGGCATGTACCTAGGCTCAACTGGATGCTCTACGCCCTGAACTAATTCAACAACCACACTGGGTTGTTTTCCTGCTTTTTCTTTATTCAGTACATATTTAGAAAGTCGTAAGATCGTAGCGGAGAGCGCTTCTTTTAACGTATCCTTGGTCCAGTTGCCGTTTCTGGCATAGTCTACAAATTGGTCAATATAAAGATCGGTTACTTTATCGTATCGCCATAAATCCTCTCTGTTTTTACTTATATCTTCATACACTTCATCCCATTTTTTGTTTTTCATCGCATGTAATGAACCACTCATGTCTAAGCGCGTATTTTTAAAAACATCTATCACATCTGCGATGCCAGTCGCTGTTTTTGAACTATCAAATGCAGCTGTCGTTAGCACGTAATCTTCGACCAAAGATTTCTCATTCAAGGGAGATTCTGGCTGTCCTGCCATTTTTCGAAGTCGTCGCATAGCTTCCCTATGTTCTCCGTAATCATAGTCTGTTTTTATTGTGTACGTATAAACCCTATCTCCCTTTTTCTGCATAATCTCGAAGTGAGAGTCTGGATAATCAATTATCATTCCCATGTTGTCTCGTATGCCACTCGTACCACTTGGACTTTGTTTGACTATAATCGACCCATCGGGTGCATTTACTAAAAACGGCTTCGCAATATCTACGACAGCAGACCAAACGGCACCATTTCGTTCTTTCTTGGATAACGTATCTTCTACGTTGAGTCCAGCACCATGTCTGGTGTCGCGCATCTTCCACTGACCATTTGTTTGATATAGTTGTAATTCTCCTGGAAAAGTTAATTTTCCCTCAAGATATTCTCTAATCCATCCGCGTAAAGAGTATTCTGTGGTATCTGTCCACAGATTCTTGCGGTCTTGGGGGCCTAGATGTTTTAATTTATCGGAATCTAAAAAACCCAATTGATACCCAACAAGAAACCCAACTCCAGGTAGATCTACCCAATTTTGGGGCAAGCCTTCCTCTTGCCAGTTATCTCGCAAATGATGAATCTCTCCAAGGAGTGTATTTCTCTGCGGTTTTTCTGGAATACCAGGGGCAATTGATTTAGCCTCCGTCAAAACGTAGGGTGCATATGCTGCTTGTTCTGTGCCTGCCATAGTATTAAACCACTTTCCAAATCGTTTCTTTTTTGCCTTCTTGGAAATTTGCAAAACGAGACATGGTAAATAATAAGTCTGACAAACGATTAAAATACTTCACAATTTCCCCGTCAATTGTTTCTTTTGAAGCAAGCTCGACCACTTTCCTCTCAACTCTCCTACAAACAGTTCTTGCAAGATGTAGCATGGCACCCGTCTCTCCACCACCCGGTAAAATAAAATTTCTAAGTAAAGGCATTTGTTCTGTGAGAAAATCAATAAGAAGCTCGAACTCACGTACTCTTTTTTCTAAATGAATCAGGGGTTGGGCTTTCGGATTTGCCAAGGCTGAACCAATCTCTAGGAGGTCGTTTTGAAGTTTATTAAGTTCACTTTTTACCCTCTTTAAACTTTTAACTTTTAACTTTGAACTTTGAACTATAACGAGACCTATGGTCGAGTTGAGCTCATCAACCGTCCCATATGTTTCCACTCTCAAAGAATATTTTGGCACGCGAATTCCACCAAATAATGATGTTTCTCCTTTGTCCCCTTTTTTTGTATAAATCGGCATAAAAAAATCCCTCTTGGGTAACCCGAGAAGGATACTATAAAAAAACTCCAGCTCGGGAACCTTTGTGTATGCAGTTTTCTGGATTTCACAGTAGCGGCTCTTCCACCGAATCACACGGTGTTTGCCTGCACACAGGTTATGATTATATTATTTTTAAATTTTGAATTGCAATTTTAACTTTTGAATTTTGCATTTTGAATTAACATTCTGAGTATCCACAACTATAGCACTTTTTGCAACCTTCTTCATAGGCCAAACTTCCGCCTCCACAATCAGGACAAATATCAAAAAGCCCCGTATTGGACTCTGCAATCACAGACTTCATCCCTCCACTCTCAACCAGTGGCAATTGCGCAGTGGTCGCTATGCGCACTATATCTTCTCCTGCTCCATTGACGTGCCCATTACCATTTAAAGAACTCTCCTGCTGGGCAAAATCCACCTGTGCATCAATAAGAGGAGTTGCTACTTTATCTTCCACTTGTCCATTTACGCGAAACCCTGAATACCTGGCCAATACTTTGGCTATCGCATCGGGCAAAGATCTCACTCGATTTTCCCCAAAACCAATACTCTTGGATCCGCCAAGACCCGATAATTCAGATACTATTTTTCTCATGCGCTCTCTTTGGGGAACCTTACTATTAAGCCGAAGCATAATCGAAATCATTCTACCCAAAGCATCTGCCATGGCTGCCACATCCGATCCCGATTTCCCATTGGTGATAAATACCTCAAATGGTTTTCCCTCTACTTGATTAACCGTAATGTAGGTTTTGCCAACAGGACTATCTGCCATATACGTAACTCCCTCTACCACCATAGGACGTCCCACAAATGGCTCCTGAAGAACCGCCGCGGTCTCCGCAATAGTTTTTCGCTCGTCCTGCCTGCCGGCAGACAGGTCTTTTTTCTCATCAATTCTTTCCAATACGCCTTGCCTGGAACCATCGCGCATATAGGTAACCCCTTTTAGCCCCATATCGTATGCTGCCATATACAGTGTTTTTACATCCTCTACCGTATGCGCATTGGGCGCGTTCACGGTTTTAGAAATAGAGGAATCAATATATTCTTGGGCAATCGCTTGTACGCGCGCGTGGTCCAAAGGAGTCAGGTCATTTGCCGATACAAAATATGAAGGACGTTGTTCTCCAGGATGATCTTTAAGCCATACGTCCAAAAGGGGATAATACATCATTTCCTCTCCGCCCCTCCATTTTCTTTTGAAAATAAATTCGTATACCGGCTCTATTCCAGAAGAAACCCCTGCGACGAGACTTGTAGTACCAGTTGGCGCAATCGTAAGCAGTACTGCATTGCGAATACCATGCTGGGCGATACCATCGCGGATTTTCTTGGGCAGTTCTTTGATGTGATATCCTTCCAAATATTCTTCTTTTTTAAACTTAGGAAAAGCTCCTTTTTCTTTTGAGATTTCAACAGATGCTTCATAAGCACTATCTCTTAATGTTTGGAAAATCTTTCGGATTACGGGGAGTGAATCCGAGGCGCCGTATGTTAATTTCATGAGAATAAGAGCGTCGGCAATGCCCATAATACCAAGCCCAGTCCTTCTGATATCTTTGGCCACTTTTTCGTTTTCTTTGAAGAAATAATATGTTTCATCAATCACGTTGTCCAAAAATCTCATCGCTACTTTTACGTCTTTTCCAAAAGCAGTGAAGTCAAATTTCTCATCTCTTACATATGCTGCCAGATTCATGGCGCCCAGATTACACACCGCCCACGCGCCAAGGGGCTGTTCGCCACAATTTCCAGTTACAGTATGGTCTATGTAAAAACAGTGTGTATCATCGTAAACACTAATATCCCACACGTTTTCTTTGATATCTGTCTTTTCAACTGACTGTATTCTTATTAATCCTTCATCTGGTAACGCTCTTGATTGTTTATATTCATTGACTATTCTCTGTAAATTTTTTTGTTTCCGTGGATGGGAAAGGGTGAAGATTTTTCCGAAATTAACTGCGTGATATCCATCTATAGAAACGTCGTACCGTTCATATATTTTTACATAGTCTTTTCCATTGGGAAACTTCACTTTCGTTGCTTCGCTCCTACGAATATTACTTTTAACACCATAAAAACTGATGAGAGAAGAAAAATCCTCTGCCATTTTTTTGTGTTTCGTAGTTAAAATAATTCTATTGGCATTTTTTGCAATAAATCCATCTGAACTTACAAGTCCATCAATAAATCCTTTTATAAACTCTGTTCCTGAGCACCAAATGGACGCAGGTAATCCTTTTGCTTTTTTATCAACTCCAAAAATAGTTGTTAAATTCTCTGCAAACCCTAAAGATGAAACTTGTATTGTATGCGTATTGCCCCTTGCTTTCGTTAATGTGCTTTTTAATTTTTTTAGTTTATTAACTTCTTGTAAAACAACATCTGCCAATGATTTTTCCTCTTCTGAGAAAAGAAATCCAAATATTTTTTCACTTTTTCTTATTTTTTTGTCTCTTAACCTTTCAATTGCTGTGTATATACCAAAACCGTGGACATTCTGAGTCTGTAAAAAATTATTAAAACCAGAAGTAACAGTTTGATAAGAAAAATTACGAACATTCCTGGAGCCAAAGACAGAAGGCGATATAATTGATTGAGACAACTGGATCCTACTTGATCCCCTTTCAGAAATCCATCCGTCTCCATAGAGCCAACCAAGCATAAATCCTTGTTCTCGAGTTAAAGTAGTCTGAGAATCAAATATCAGATCTTCTGCTTTTGGAAAGGGAAGAATATTACCTGCCTGTAATTTATTTGTAGTAACTTTTCCAAAGCCTCCACCCACTAAAGAAACTGGCCATTTATGTTCTGCTGTTGCAAAAATTTCTTTTCCATTGCCCAGTGTAACTCTATACAATTCTTTATTTTTCCCAGACAAAAAACAATCTGCTTCCGACCATTTTCCATCTAAATTCTTCACTAAAAATTTCTTTCCCTCTAACTGTTCTATTGGAAAGATTCCTTGCTTGGTTAAAATACGCGTTCCCGCTCTTAATGACGGATTTGTTGCTAACAATTTTTCAAAATACCAGGTGTTGCCTCTTTTGTTTGACCGCTCCAAGAAATGAAGCCCTGGTTCAGCACTTCTCCACGCAGCAGTACAAATAAGATCCCAGAGATAACGAGCTTTTATGGTTTTATATGCTTTTACTTTTCCGCCTATTTTTTTCCATTCATCCATCTCTCCATTCCAATGAGTATCATATTTTGGATCATCGATATCTGGAAATATCAAATCCCAATCAGCATCCTTCTTTACCGCATCCATGAACTGGTCAGACACACAAACCGATAAGTTTGCGCCGTTTATTTTACTCAAATCCTGCTTAACGGTAATAAATTCTTCAACATCGGGATGCCAATCCCAGAGCATAAGCATGGTAGCACCGCGCCTGGTTCCACCCTGTTGCACCACGTCATGAGTTGCATAAGAAAAAAGTCCTGCCCATGTTACCGGACCCGATGAGGTACCATTTACTTTTCGCACCCGCGCTCCACGGGGTCGAAGCGAAGAAAGATTGAGCCCCACCCCTCCTGATCTTGATTGAATTTCAACCAATTGCTTAAGTGACTCCAAAATACCCTCTCTGGAATCTTTTGGCGATGGGATTACAAAGCAGTTAAAATAGGTAACCTGATAATCTGTCCCTGCTCCTGACAAAATTCTGCCTCCGGGAACAAACTTGAAATCAGACATAACATCAAAGAAGCGCTTCTCCCACTCTGTACGCACTGCTTTTTTCTCTTGATTTGCTATGCCACGAGCCACTCTCTTCCACATTTCTTCTGGGGTATTTTCTACGAGAATACCCTCCTTGTCTTTCAGGGCATATCTGTCTAAAAATACTTTTTTTCTTATTCCGTCTAATTGCATATCGTCAATCTATAAGTCGTTTTACTTCTTTTTCAAAATCTTCAATGTCCACAAACTGCTTAAAAACACTTGAAAATCGTATATAAGCTATTTTATCTATTTTCTTAAGCCTGCTTGCTACCATTGCGCCAATCTTCTTGCTCTCCACCTCTACCCCTGATTCATTCCTCAATTCTCGCTCTATATCTGTCACAATTTTTTCAATCGTATCTACCGATACGGTTGTTTTCTCGCAAGACTTAAGTAACCCACTTTTTAATTTATCCCGAGAAAATTGTTGTCTTTTTCCGTCTTTTTTAATAACTACCAAATGAATATTTTCTACTCGTTCGTATGTAGTGAATCTTTTATCACACTTTTGACAAGACCTTCTTCTTCGAATCGTATCCAAATCATCACTGTCTCTTGTTTCTATAACCTCTGTTTCTCGTTCTCCGCAATATGGACACTTCATAAAATGGTTCAAACACTACCCCTAGTGCATAGTCTACTCTAGTACGCTAAATCTATCACGTCAACTACTAACTTCTATATCAAAAATGGTCATGTTGCTTGTTTAGCTTCGGCTTAATTTTCTCGTAGAGCCTTTTGTGAAAATTCAAAAAAAATTGTGTTCGACTGCGTATCTTTATCCTAGTTTTGAGGCATTAATTCTTTCACCCGAGCCTGGTATCTTGTAGCTCTTTTCAAAGATTCTTGAAAATACCCTTCTTTTTCCTTGGGTTCAGTTTTTATTAAATTGCTAAAAATTTCTGCATGTTTTCCAATAGAAAGCTTCATCCTCTGCCACAACGGTTTTATATCTCTTCCTTCTTTTTTAGCCTGTTGAATATTTCCTATGCCTGATTCAAAATAGTTAAGCCCTTTAGAAAAAGTTGATTCTGCTAACACATAGTTCTTTTTCTCGACCAGCTTTACTCCCCCGCTGAGGCGTTTATCAGCCTGCAGAATATCAAATTCTGCTTTTCGCAAAGAATCTGAGATAAGAAAACTAATCACCCTGTCTCTGGTTACTTTTAGAAAATACAACGGGCTGTCAGGAAGAAGACCAGGATACGGAAGAGAGTACGAGGGTTCTGATACATCTTTTTGGGCCAGAACAGGCGAGGGAATACTCAGGAAAAGCAAAAAAGCGATAAAAAGAAAACTTAAATTCCTCACGTCTCTATAAATATCACAAAGAAGACCTATGTTCAAGGGGCAGTTTTTTAATTTCGATACGCTTGGCTTCTATAATAGACAACACTTGTTTTACCGCCTCTTTCAAATTGTCCTGCTGATTAAATACCAAATAATCACAATCATCATATTGCTCCCTCTCCCATAGCACGAGAGACTCGTTCCATCTGGTGGTAAATTTTTGATCTCCCTCATCTTTCATCACTCTATTTTTTAATATCTCAACCGGCGCAGTGAGAAAAACGAACACGCTTCGATCTACCATTTGCTTTACTTTTTGTTTGATATTTTTTACCCCTTTTGCTTCAATTCTCCAAATAACATCTACGCCCTTTTCCAAAGCATCCATCAGTGTTTTCTTCTGGGTTCCGTATAGCTCTCCGCGAAACTCCACCCACTCAAAAAAAGCATCTTCCACTATTTTCCTCTCAAAATCCTCCCGACTTAAAAAGTAATAAGGATTTCCCTCTGATTCTCCTGATCTTGGTTGTCTGCTTGTGGTGGTAATAATTTTTATAATTAAGGGGTCGTGTTCTTGGAGTTTTTGAAAAAGCGTATCTTTCCCAGAGCCTGTCGGACCGGTGAGCACCAGCAAAACACCTCTTTTAGCTTGCTCAACAGCTTCTTGATCTACGGTCTTTCTGTCACCCATCTTCATAGTTTAGCACAAATTTTAATTTAGTTATAAACAGATGACCTATGACCTGCAGAGATAATATAGATAGTTTTATCTTCTTTGTTGATTAAATAAATAATTCTATAAACATCTATTCTATAGGAATACTTTCCCGCCAACTCTTCACCTAACAGCTTACCAGAAAATGGATCGTGTTTAAGTTCTTCAATGGCTTCTTTTACCTCTTCTTGATATAGCTTTCGGATTGGTCTGAGTTGACGCTCTGCCTTAGGAGAAACAATTAGGTTATACATTTTTTAACTACCATCCCAAGTCTTTTTTTACTTTTTCCCATGGAATTCCTTTTCCTTCTTTAATTTCTTTCTCCCCCTGTCTAATATCCCGCATCAGTTTTTTATCAGCTAAAATCTCTTTTGTTTCCTTCCATGATTCGTACTGATCAGACGACATAAGTACTGCCGCGGGCTTCCCTTTGACAGTAATAATATATTCATCCATGACTTTTTGAGCTCGAGCCACCAGCTTTGTAAGATTATTTCTTGCTTCGGTAATAGGTAAAGTTTTTATCATATTTCTATTGTACAGACTTCTGTACAGAAGTCAAGGCGAAGAATAAAACTTGTTTACTCCTTCACTGTCTATCAGATTAGAATATATAAAATTTGGAGTCCAAAAATCAAGAAGACAAAATTTCCAAGAATCCAATTACCTATTTTCGAAGAAACACTACCGCGGGAACAGCCCACACAGGGCCATCGCCATCGCCAGCACTCCACCCACGGACAACGAACCGGTCAGACGGGTCATCCCGACCCGCACCGGCGGCATCGCCCCCAGAAAGATTATCTAATGCTCTAGCAAAGTAATTTCTAAAAAGTACCTCACCTGTTTCTACTTTGTAGGCTCTGTCTACTTGTGCATACCCAGTTGACGGAAGCATGATTGCTCGGGCGTCTGGATATTGAACTTGTAATTCTTGAGAATACTCATCAATCATTTTTAGCTGAGTCTCTCGTGATTTGCTAAAGCTACCTGACAAGGCTAGTTCCGATGGACGCCTTAAACCGACTTCTACTGCCACCGGTAATGCGAAATCTCTTAGTTCTGGTCTATCGTTTGCATATTCTAGTTCGTTGTCCCAGAAGTGTGCCGGATCCTCGGCAACCACCTGGGCATATGAGCTTGATGTTACAGGAAGAAATTTTATACCTCTGGCTTTCAGAGCCTCTTTTTCAGAGGCTGATGGTTCACGGACTAAAGATAAAAGATCGTATGTTTGTTGGCGAAGATCTACTTTTGGGGTTGGTGCTTCCAGGGTTTTAGCTGCCTCTCTTGCAGCCTTTGCTTGAACTGGTAAAGCAATATCTTTCATATCAGGATGCCTTTGTTTAAAGACACCATGAATGACGGCTTGCATCTTTGCTAAGTCATTATCGCCGAGTCTTCGGAGCTCTCGCTCGCTATAATTCATTGCCATATTGATAAGGATATTATCCTAATATAGGCTTTTTGTCAAGATTAGCTTGATTTCGCAGTGTTTCCTACCATAATCGCTTGTTCGACCAGACGATTCGCGTAGCCATACTCATTGTCATACCACGCAACTACTTTTAACAAATTCCCCCCAACTACTTGAGTCAGAGACAAGTCAACCAGCGCAGAAAGCGGGTTACCTATGATGTCTGAAGAAACAATTGGATCATTGGTAATACTTAATATCCCTTGATAATTTTTCGTTTCTGCTGCTTTTTCAAAAACTGCATTTACTTCTTCTTTCGTAACATCTTTTTCCAAAAGAAACGTACAATCAGAAAGCGAACCAGTTGCCACGGGAACGCGAATAGCAAGTCCTTCAAATTTGTTTGCAAGGGAAGGGAGCGCCTGAGCCACAGCCTTTGTCGCGCCAGTAGTTGTAGGGATGATGTTCTCACCAGCAGCCCTGGCTCTTCGATAATCTTTGTGTCCGCCGTCTTGGAGCCTTTGGTCTGAGGTATATCCATGAATTGTAGTCATCATTGCTTTTTCTATCCCAAAATTTTCCTGGATAATTTTGGCAACAGGGGCTATACAATTAGTAGTACAAGAAGCGTTGCTTATAATATCTTCCTGGGCATACGTGTCTTCATTTACAGAAATAACATAAGTTGGAACCCCATCTTTACCGGGAGCCGATAACACTACTTTCTTTGCTCCTGCTTTCAAATGAGTTTGTAATTGTTCTTTGGTAAGCAGGTGTCCCGTAGATTCTATGACCACATCGACTTTTAATTCTTTCCAGGGAAGTAATGATGGGTCTTTTTCTGAAAAAACCGGAATTGTCTTATTATCGATAATTAATGATCCAATCATCCCTAATTCGTTATTGGTAGATGATAGGTGATAGTTTATAGATTTATTAAATGTTCCATAAACCGAATCATACTTGAGCAGATACATCCATCCCTCTATATCTGTTGAAGAGCCCGCGTTAATTGCCACCACCTGCGCGTACTCACCGTACGTATCCAGCAAAACTCTATGAGCAAGTCTCCCAATCCGTCCATATCCATTTATCGCAATGCGTACCATACTGTAAGTATATAGATTGTCGAAGAGGTGTTCAAGTAGAGATGAACCGCTTGTAGTATAATACGGGCTATGGAGCAGGCAGTATCAGAACAAGAAATGCAAAAAGCTAAAGTACTCCCGATACATGCGTATCAATTTTTAGATCTGGACCATAATCCCCGACTTACGGGAAAAGAAAAATTATATGCCAAGGCAGTTTCCCGTACGATAAAAATTAATAAAAGTCCCTCGTATGTAGGACTACTAGGAGGTCCTGACTATTTTTTTGAAGGATACTCCCACTCCCTCGCAGATCCTAAATTAGCAGAAGCGGTCCGCTTAGTTGCTCGTGAAGGAAATGGGGTTGTTGCCCGTTCTACTATGGATATTCATAATGAACTGATTGGACGTATGACAAGAAACAATCATGCGCCGTCTTTAACTGGCATAGCAGGACTGGTTGAAACAGACATCCATGACGAGATTGAATTCATACTGCATGGCATGAGCACAATTGCCAAAGGAAATTTTCTAGAAGACTCCTTGGCCGGACGGGGAAATTGTTTCGAATTTGCCTTATCGGCAGTTCTTATTGGAAAATTAAACACGAATCAGGATATGTCTATCATTCCGTATAATTTCCAAAAAACCAGCGGAGCAAAAAATGCATCTCTTGGCCACCAACATTACGGTATAGCATGGGCAGAAAACAATGTGCTATACATAACAACGTTCCAAGGAAGCGTACCAATTACCGTTATAGAGAAAGGATCTGATGCGATAAAAAAATATTATGAAATAGAATATGAAATGAATCCAAACGATCCCGATAACGCAGAGAGCTTAAGAAAAGCAACTGTTCATACCCTCAGCGCGTATCGAGCTCTTAAAAACCAGCCACGTTAAGGTTTTGCGGTGATTATTTAGGGTAAAAACGGAGTTCAAATCGAAGATTGAGAGCGTCAGCTAGTCTCTGGATTAACGAGAGAGATGGTTTGGCATTTGCAGTCTCGAGCCGGGAAACAACAGCCTGCCCTGTCTTCATCCTCTTTGCCAATTCAACCTGAGTAATATTTCTCTTTATCCGCGCATCTATAATTTGCCGTGCTATCTCAAACTCGGGCCCCAATCGTTCATATTCATGCTTATATTCTGGATCCCCCATCCATCTTTTATGCAAAGTATCAAAACTAATAAGGTTTTTTTTGTTTTTCATACATATCTCCTCAGTCTTTGTAAAGCTAAATCAATTTCCCTCTTTGGTGTTTTTTGTGTCTTCTTTACGAAAGCATTAACAACCATAGCTTCATTATTAATCATCCCAAACAACAATCTTATTCTTCCTGGACGTAGTTCCCATATCGACTTAGTCAACTTCTTAAGGTATCTCTCGTCAAGTAAAAAGCCTTTATCTTTGAAAAGCTGGACCGTTTTGTTAACTCTTGCCCTATTCTCTCTTGGGAGCTTCTCAAGAAATTGTTCAATTCTCTTGTCAGCAGAGATATTAAACATATTTTATGATAAATTTATCATATTGTCAATGCCTCAAGTCCTGGGAGTTTTTCGCCTGATAAAAAAGCGAGCATCGCTCCTCCTCCTGTTGAAACAAAAGAAAACTTATCAATAAGTTCTGCGCTTTGTAAGGCTTCAACGGTGTCTCCTCCACCCACGACTGAATATGCCCCACTCGCAACAATTCCTTCCGCTATTTTCTCTGTAGAGCTTTTAACTTTTGCATTGGAATTTTGAATTTTGAATTTTGAATTTTGAATTTCGCCGAGGGGTCCATTCCACACCACAGTTTTTGCAAGGCTGATAATTTTTAGGAAACTGTCCACACTTGCTTGCGTAATATCAGTTCCATCTTCTATCAAATCTGCAATGTGTAAAACTCCCTTGTTTCCTTCTATTTTTTCATGCCCAACTTTTAATAATGTTGTTGTTTCCTGTGCTAATTTTCCTCCTACCAAAACATAATCTGCTACGTGGTGCATTTTCTCAATCAGGGGAAGTTTTGTTTCTATTTTTGCCCCACCGATGACAACAACCAATGGCTTTTGAGGATTTTGCAGAACTTTTGAAAGCACGCTCACTTCTTCTTGCAAGTGTAAACCCGCGTAACTTGGTAACAATGAAGCAATCCCAACAATGGAACAATGGTTTCTATGGGAGACTCCAAACGCGTCATTCACATACAAATCAGCAATATCCGCAAGACGTTTGGCCAGC
>CAYICR010000006.1:0-18614 GCA_964361925.1 uncultured Gammaproteobacteria bacterium | reverse complement strand
CAGGAAAAAATCAAATATCCATTCTGTATCCATAGGCCCCGCTGATGCTTCGGGATGAAATTGGACAGACATGATCGGTAATTTGTTATGAATAATTCCTTCGTTAGACCCATCGTTGGCATTGATAAACCATTCAGAGAAACCTATTGGCAATTTTTTATTATCTACTGCAAATCCATGATTTTGCGTGGTGATAAAACACCTGTTGGATTTGTTCATAATACACGGCTGATTCTGACTTCTATGTCCATATTTTAATTTATAGGTATCTCCTCCTGCTGCGAGTGCCAGGATTTGATTGCCAAGACAAATACCAAGTATTGGAACGTGTTTTTCAATAGCCTTTCTAACTGTTTGAATTGTTTTGTCCGCTTGCTTTGGGTCTCCTGGTCCATTTGAGATAACCAGGGCGTCAAACGAAAACTTTCCATTAAAAATATCATAATCCCAAGGAACAGTGATTACTTTTACTCCCCGTTTTATGAAACATCTGGAGATATTTTTTTTAGCACCACAATCAATGAGTAATACTGTTTTTGAGGAAGACTTGTTTCCTTCAATTATGATCTTTTTGGTTGAAACTTTTGAAACAAGATTTTCATCGTTAGGATCTGAGATTTTTATATTCTTATTTATCACAATTTTTCCTAGTATTACTCCCCGTTCTCTAATTTTTTGTGTGAGAAATCTTGTGTCTGAAATAACAAGAGCTGGAACGTTTGATTTTTTCAACCAACTAGACAGCGTTTGTCTGCTTTGAAAATGTGAGGGCGTGTCGTTATATGTTGAAACGATAAGACCAGATATATGTATCTGGTTTGATTCCCAAAGGCTTTTTTCTGGCACTCCGTAATTACCGATAATTGGATACGTGAGAACTAAAATCTGGCCTTTGTAAGAAGGGTCGGTAAAGCTTTCGGGGTAGCCAACCATACCTGTTGCGAATACCACTTCTCCCGACATGCTTACTGGCGCGCCAAAACTCTCTCCCTCAATGATGGTGTTGTCTGCCAAGACGAGTGTTCCTGTCATGGGAGTTTTCCTAACACGAGCGCCAACAAAGCCATACGAATATACACGCCGTTTCTTATTTGCGTTCGCAAATAAACTGCGCGTGGATCATCATCTAACTGCGTATGTATTTCGCCAACTCGAGGAAGAGGATGCATGAGGATGGTGTGTGTGCCCGCGCGTGTCTCAAACAATTCCTTGGTCACGATAAAGGTATTTTTGACTTTTTCATAGTCTTTCAAATTAGTGAAGCGTTCTTTCTGTACGCGTGTCCAATACCAGAAGTCGCAGTTTTTTGGAATATCTTTCTCGCTGGTTATTACCATAAGTTTGATACCTGCTCGCGTGAATTCTTCCATATACTCTTTACTTAACTGCAGTGATTTAGGAGACAGGAGATACATGGTATTGCTTTTGAATTTCGCAAGTCCGCGCAAGAGTGAATGAACAGTTCTACCATTGAGAAGATCGCCTGCGATAATTCCGGTGAGGTGGTCAAGGCGCTGGTGTTTGTCATAGATGGTGAGTAAATCCAAAAGCGATTGGGTTGGGTGCTCGCCTATCCCATCTCCTGCATTAATGATTGGAACTATTTTTGCTATATCGGCTGCGATTTGAGCGGTTCCCGTGATAGGGTGTCTGATAACCACCGCGTCTGTATATGCTTCAAAAACGCGAATCGTATCTTCAAGTGTCTCGCCTTTAGAAACGCTTGAAAAATGTTGGGGATCTTGTATTTCTACGGTTTGTCCGCCGAGCTGTTTGATAGCTGCCCCAAAGGATCCAAATGTACGGCTTGATGGTTCATAAAATAAAAGTGTGATGATATTGCCAAGTAAAATATTGGAAGGTTTTGCGTTAAGAGCAATTTTTTTCATTTTTTGGGCATGTTTGAAAAGTATGAAGAGATCTTTTGGAGCAAATTGTGAAATAGAGAGGATATCTTTCCCTTTGAAATTGCCGTTAATAAGCGGTGGCTCAGAACTTTTGATCATAAAGTAGGTTCTGAAAATTAACTTTAACAGAAGGCCCTATCTTTTGTCAATCACTATTTTATAAAATAGAGACGATGGTGAATTGAGAAGTGCCCGAGGGAGTTTGGAAAGATGTAACTTCTTTTTGTTTTTTTCCCATCAGAGATTTTCCAAGAGGAGAAACGTGAGAGATCTTTCCTAAAGATGGGTTGGCTTCGTATTCCCCTACTATCATATATGTTTGGTTTTTCTTTCCATCGTGGATGGTTACACTTGTACCAAACCCCACGGTTTCATGATGCGTTGGCGTGCTAATTTTTCCGTCTTTTATTAATCGTTTCAGATGACGAAGAGTTCGGTCGATATCTGAAAGTTTGAATTTCGCAGCGCGGTAATATCCGTTTTCGCTCAGGTCTCCCATGGCCCTGGCTTTGGATAAATCGATGACTGCATCCACGCGGTTTAGAATAAGTTTTTCTTGTTCCGCTTTTAGATTTTCATATCCCTCTTTGGTAAATAAAATAGTGTGCATGTATGTGTTTATTGTTCCGCGGATTGGATCAAGTTGGACAAGAGCATCGCGACATTTACCGGGCCCACTCCTCCTGGGATTGGGGTATACGCTGACGCGATATTCTCAATTTCGTTTTCTTCATAGTCCCCATGGAGTCGGCCATCTTCTCCGCGGGACATTCCAACTCCGATTAAGATTACGCCTTGCTTGAGGTTCTCTGCTTTTATGGTACATAGTTTACCAACCGTAGAAATGATAATATCTGCGTTGATAGTTAATAGTTCAGGGTTTATAGTCTTACTATCTATCACCTTTGATTCAATACCTAATTTTTTGAGAAGTAAAATGGTAGGTCCTCCTCCTGTTCTTCCTTTGCCAATAACGACAATTTTTTTAGAACACAACCATTCGATAAAGTTTCGAGGCAACACCCCTGGGGTAGAGTCATAGATTTTTTCAAGAATAAATAATACGGCTTTTGCAAGTGGCATTTCGTAAGGAGAATTGGGAAGAAAAGCATCAACATCTTTTTGTGGATTAACTAAATTATCAATTTCTTCTTGATTAATGTGTGCAGGAAGTGGGCGTTGGACGATGATACCGTGAATATTGTTATCATTATTTAATTGTTCGATTGTTCTAATTAATTTTTCATTCGTGATTCCTGATTTATAATTTTTGAGCGTTGTTTTTGCTCCGATTAACTCTGCTTTCAGCACTTTTTGTTTTACATACGCTGCAGATGACGGATCGTCTCCAACAATAATAATCGCGAGGTGCGGGATGATATTTTTTTTCTTTAACACTTCTACTCTGTTGGTGAGGTTTGTAAAAATTTCTTGAGCAATTTGTCGTCCATTTATTTTCATGAGTCTACTATATTAATCGGATTGCCATTTAGAAAACTTTTTACGTTTTCGACGATAACTTTTGATAAACGAGCAAGTGATTCTTGGGTGAAAAACGAGATGTGTGGGGTGATGACTACGTTTTGTAGCTGGAAGAGTGAATTATTGGTGCTCCAATCTTCCAACACGTCAAGTCCTGCTCCTGCGATTTGTTGGGTCTCCAGCGCTTTTTGTAATGCAGTGCTGTCTACCAAATTCCCTCTTGCAGTATTTATTAAAATAGATGATGGTTTCATCAGAGAAAATTCTTTTTCTCCAATAATATGTTTTGTTTCTGCGGAAGATGCAAGATGAAGAGATACCACATCGCTTTTTTTTAACAAATCTCTCAGGGGTAGTTGCTCTTTTACACAAGATACCTGTTTTTCTGATCGGTTATATGCGATTACTTCCATGCCAAACCCTGTTGCTATCTCCCCTACCCTACAACCAATATGTCCAAGTCCTACGATACCAAGGGTTTTTCCTTTTAATTCAAAACCAAGCAGCTGTTGGTGATCTTTGTGTCCTGGGTCTACAGGAGTCGGACTGCTTCTGGCAAATTTATCCGCCATGCGTAGTCTTCGTGCTGCTGAAAGCATAAGTAAAAAAGTTTGTTCGGCGACTGCTTCATTGGCATAAGAACCTGCATTGACAACTGCGATATTTTTAAGTTTTGCAGTTTCGAGATCCACACTATCATATCCCGTGGTATTGAGTACGAGGAGTTTTAAATTTTGTGTAGATTCTAAAACGTATTTGGTGGAGGGAAAAAGAATGCCATCTACTATGGCGATATCAACATCTTTTAATCGCTCTATGGCAAGTTCTTGAGTGGTGGTGTTTTGATATTCGATTAATTCGCCAAGTTGTTGGAGTTTTATCTTGTCCTCGGGAGACAAAAAACATTCGTTTAGGACAGCAATTTTCATGAAATTTCTTCTATGGTTGTTGCGGATGCTACCGCGTCACCTGATTGAGAGAATCGCATCAGAATAACACCTTGTGTGGCGCGTGAAAGTTTGGGAATAGAGCTCAGCGCTAGTTTTACCACAATTCCTTTTTTGGAAGTGATAATAACATTATTGAAAGTAGGCTGGAGCACTTGGGCTACTACCACTTTTCCTGTTTTTTCAGTTACTTCCGCTACTTTTACCCCTTGTCCTCCCCTACTTTGTCCGCGGAATTGGTCTACGCTGGTTTTTTTGCCCAAGCCCTTTTCCATAAGCGTAAGAAGAAGCGGATTATTCCCTTTTTCTATAACCTCCATGCCGATAACTTCATCATCATTTTTCAGCAGTATTCCCCGTACTCCCATGGTGCTTCGGCCCATGGGGCGCGCAGAACTTTCCGAGAAGCGAATGGCTTTTCCGTTTCGACTTATCAGGAGGACGTCATCACCCGCATTGGTGAAGTTGCTCCACGCCAGTTCATCATTTTTGTCTAGTTTTATCGCCGCGATACCGCTTTTTCTGATATTTTCAAATTCTGATATTTTGGATTTTTTAACCGTTCCTTTTCTTGTCGTGAGAAATACAAAACCATTTTTTTGACCTTTTTTATTTACCACAAAAGATTCTATTTTCTCTCCCTGTTCTATGTTAAGGAGGTTTACAATAGCAGTTCCTTTGCTGGTCCGTTGCGACTCTGAGATTTCGTAGGCTTTTAGCTGATAGACTTTTCCTTTATTAGTAAAGAACAAGAGATTGTCGTGTGTATCTGCGCTTCTGATGTGCGAGATGGCATCCTCATCTTTGGTGGTCATACCTTTTATGCCTTTTCCTCCGCGAAGCTGCGTGCGGAAACTGCTCTGCGATTGGCGCTTGATGTATCCGGTAGTAGTAAGCGTGATAACGGTAGATTCGTTAGGAATTAGATCTTCGTCAGAGAACTCCCCCACCTTGCTTTTAAATACTTTTGTTCTTCTTGGATCTGCAAACTTTTCTTTTAATTTAATTAATTCTTCTTTTATAACCGTGAGAATTTTTGCAGGATGTGCGAGTAAATCCTCCAGATATTTAATAGTTTCCAGAACCATGCTGTATTCATCTTCAATTTTTTGGCGTTCAAGCGCTGCCAATCTTCGAAGTTGCATATCTAAAATTGCGACTGATTGAATTTCGCTGAGTTTGAATTTGGCCATCAAATTTTTCTTTGCCTCTTCCTGATCTTTGGAGCCTCTAATTGTTTTGATTACCGCGTCTATGTTATCAACTGCGATTTTAAGACCTTCCAAAATGTGTAGGCGTGCTTGTGCTTGTCGTAGCTCAAATTCAGATCTTCTCATCACCACCAGATATCGGTGTTTGAGGTATTCAATGAGGATGGTTTTCAAATTAAGCGTTTGTGGTGTGCCATCAACCAGCGCTACTATGTTGGCTGAAAAGCTGGTTTGAAGCGCGGTTTGCTTGAATAGATTATTCAGGATTTTTTTGGGTACCGCGTCGCGCTTGAGTTCTACCACAACCCGGATACCATGTCTGTCTGATTCATCGCGTAAATCAGTAATGCCTTCAATTTTCTTTTCTTTGGCCAAATCTGCGATACGCGCTACAAGAAGCGCTTTGTTGACTTGATATGGAAGTTCGGTGATGATAATTGCAGATTTTCCCTGTCCTATTTCTTCGATATCCGCTTTTCCTCTGATTATAATTCGTCCTCTTCCTGTGTTGTATACGTTTTTTATTTCAGATATGTCATAAATAGCTCCGCTGGTTGGGAAATCAGGGCCTTTGATAAATTCAAGGAGTTCGTCTATCGTGACCGCAGAATCAAGAGTTACTTTATGTCCTTCTCCTTTTTTGAAAGAAGTTTTATTGATAAGATAGCTAATGGCGTCTACCACTTCTCCCAAGTTGTGCGGCGGGATTTTGGTAGCCATACCAACCGCGATACCCTCTGATCCCATAAGAAGCAAATTAGGAAGTTTGGCCGGGAGAAATACTGGTTCTTTCAACGTGGCATCAAAATTTGAAAGATAATCAACTGTTTCTTTGTCCAAATCGTATAGCATCTCAGCAGTTATGGCAGCCATTCTCGCTTCGGTGTAGCGCATGTGCGCTGGGGGATCTCCGTCCATAGAACCAAAGTTTCCCTGTCCGTCAATCAGAGGATAGCGCATGGAGAAATCCTGCGCCATGCGAACTAAAGAGTCGTAAATAGGAATATCTCCATGAGGATGATATTTTCCCATCACTTCTCCTACAATTTTGGCGCTTTTGGAGTATTTGGCGCTATGGGTGAGATTAATTTCGTGCATCGCAAAAAGTATACGGCGATGCACTGGCTTGAGTCCGTCCCTTACATCAGGAAGCGCGCGCGAAACGATAACAGACATAGCGTAATCCAAATACGCCTTCTTCATCTCTGTTGTTATTTCTGTTTGTAATAATTTACCAATATCCATATACGTAAATTCCTAAATCCTAATATCTAATTTATAAACAATACAACAAACTTACCGCTCATTTCGACTTATAAGCAGAGCGGATTATTATTTTGCTGCGTCTATCGCTTTTTTAATAGATTCAAATGCTTTTTCTTTGCCTAGGAAACTTTTTGTTATGACCCATTTATTTGGTTCAAGTTCTTTGTAATGGTCAAAGAAATGCTGAATCATTTTTTTAATTGACTCGTTGATGTCGGCGATGTCTTCGATATGCGCCATGTATGGATCAACTTTTTTTGTTGGAACTGCGATAATTTTTGTGTCAATTCCTGATTCGTCTTCCATTTCAAGCATTCCGATTGGCCTGACTGGAATTACTACGCCTTGATTAACCGGCTGAGAAGTAAGAACCAAAACATCAAGTGGATCTGAGTCCTCACTGAGCGTATTTGGAACAAATCCATAATCAAACGGATACGGCATAGCAGTATATCCAAATCTGTCTACGACAATCACACCCATATCTTTATCGAGTTCATATTTCACGGTACTGCCTTTTGAAATTTCGATAAAAACATTTACCTCTTCTGGTACATTTTTTCCTGCTGGTATATTGTTAATATCCATATATTTTCACCTCCTCACATTACACATCCAAATTTGCGTGTTTTGCGTTGCTTTGAATAAAATGTTTGCGTGGTGGCACTTGGTCTCCCATAAGCATGGTGAATACGGCGTCTGCTTCTTCCCCGTCGGCGATGTTTACCTGTTTTAGAATTCTATTGACTGGATTCATGGTGGTTTCCCACAATTGGTCAGGATTCATCTCTCCCAATCCTTTGTATCTTTGAATATTTGCGCCAGAGGAAATTTTTTTACTCGTATATATTTTTTTAATAGCGCTTTCTTTTTCTTCTTCAGAATACGCATAGGACGAGTCTTTGCCATGAGAGACTTTATACAGTGGCGGTTGGGCAACATAGAGATACCCCTGCTTGATAATTTCCGGCATGTGTCGGAAGAAAAAGGTGAGGATGAGAGTCTCGATATGCTGTCCGTCTACATCTGCATCGGTCATGATGATAATGCGGTGATATCTGAGCTTTTCAAATTTGATGGTCTCCCCTATTCCCATGCCAAGCGCGATAATCAAATTTTTTACTTCCTCGTGTTCGATAATCTTATCAAGACGGGCTCTTTCGGTATTGAGAATTTTTCCCTTGAGCGGAAGTATGGCTTGAAATTTTCTATCCCGTCCCTGCTTGGCGCTTCCTCCTGCCGAGTCTCCCTCAACCAGATAAATCTCTGAAATACTTGGATCTTTTTCTTGGCAATCTGCTAATTTTCCAGGAAGAGTAGATCCCTCCAGGGCTCCTTTTCGTAGAATCGCTTCTTTGGCTGCCTTGGCTGCCATTCTTGCCTTGGCTGCCAGATACACTTTTTCCAAAATTCGCCTTGCTTCTGAAGGATTTTCTTCAAAATATACCGAAAGTCCCTCTTTTATAATTTGTTGCACTAATGGTTGAATTTCAGAATTGCCTAATTTGCCTTTTGTCTGACCTTCAAACTGTATGTTGTCTTGGGGCATTTTGATATATACGACTGCGGTGAGCCCTTCTTTGGTGTCATCTCCCACCACTGAATCTCCTTCTTCTTTGAAGCTTCCAATCTTCTTTCCGTAATCATTGATAGCCCTGGTTAACGCCATGCGAAAACCCGTGAGGTGGGTTCCGCCATTTACCGTGTTGATCACATTCACATAACTTTCTACGTTTTCTGCGTATCCGTCGTTGTACTGAAGCGCTGCTTCTACTTCGACTTCTCCCTCATGCTTTTTAATATAAATGGAGGTGTGTACCGGTCCTTTATTTTCATTGATTTTCTCAACCAGTGCTCGTATTCCTCCTTCAAAGTAAAAATGCATTTCTTTTCTTGGATCCACTCTTTGGTCATACATGTGGAAGTATAAATTGCTTACCAGGTAAGCGCGTTCTCTGACTGCTTTTTTTACGGTTTCGAAATCGAATTCGACAGTTGAAAAAATTTCTTTGTCAGGAAGAAACGTAGAGGTAGTTCCCGATTTGACTACGGGTACGATGTCAGAGGTTGTTTTGGATTGCTTGACTTCCAACAGTTTGGTTTTGACATTGCCTCTGGCATATTCTTGTCGATAAAGTTTGTTTTCTCTTTTTACCTCTACCCACATCCATTCGGATAGCGCATTTACCACGGAAGCTCCTACCCCATGGAGTCCTCCGGAGATTTTGTAAGCAGAGCCGCCGAATTTTCCTCCTGCGTGCAATTTGGTCATGACGATTTCAAGCGCGGATTTTTTAAATTGTGGCATCTCATCTATGGGGATTCCTCGTCCATCGTCAGAGACAGTGGCGCTTCCGTCTTTGTTAAGTAGTATCCATACATTTTTGGCATATCCAGCCAGCGCCTCGTCTACCGCGTTGTCTATAATTTCACGAAGTGACTCATGAAGTCCGATGACGTCTGTGGAGCCGATATACATGCCGGGACGCTTGCGGACTGGCTCTAATCCTTCCAAAACCTGGATTTGTTGAGCTGAATAATCTGAGGACAAAGCTTTTGCCATAGATATATATTTTAACAAATTAGAACACCAATTTCCAGTCTAATTTACGTTTTGTTATCATAACAGAATTAGTCTGTAGTTTGTCAAGCGAATAATTTTAATGGATTGGAAAGCGAGAGGTATCTCCGAGGCTTGACCCCAGGGGTTGACGTATGAATTATTTTCTACTACAATAAAATAAATGGCGACACCTCCTCGATATTTCCAGAAGGGATTCTATTATCATATTTATAACAGGGGAAATAGAAAGCAGAATATTTTTCTTTCATCTAGAGACTATGAACGATTCTTAAAAAGGATGAGGGAATACAAAGAGAAATTTGGAGTTACTATTTTATGTTATTGCCTCATGTCAAATCATTTTCATTTACTCGTAAGACAAGAAACTGAGGTTCCAATAACAGCGTGTATGTTAAGACTTGGAACGAGCTATGCAAAATACTTTAATACGAAATATGAACAGGTTGGGAGTCTTTTTCAAGATCGGTTTAAAGCAAAGCTGGTTGAAACAGATGAATATCTTGTACATTTATCTCGCTATATTCATCGAAATCCTATAAAACTTCTGCTTCCGACCCCTGGGGTTGAGCTTGCGAGTTATCCTTGGTCGAGCTACTCGACTTATCTTAATGGTAATAAAAGCCAGCTTGTTAATCATATTTATATCTTAAATTATTTCAAGAAAGATAATCCATCAAAGGACTATAAAAGCTTTGTTGAGTATGAATCCGAGAAGGACAATATTCTTTCGGAAGATTATCTTTTTGATGAGGATTTTTAGCTTACGACCCCAGGGGTCGCCGCACGAATAAAGACAACAGGAGGTTTTCAATGGCGAGTCTGGGGTTGGCGTTAGTTGAGGATATGGTTTGATAGGTGTCTTGTAAAGCAAGTAAGGCGTGATGATAGTTTGCTAAACTCTTTTTGTTTGAGGCTTGTAATATTTCGTTTCGGAGTGCTTGAATTGCTTTTTTTAACCAGAGCTTTGCTTCTTCTTTATCTTTGCTGATATCTTGGGCGAGTTTTAATTTGTTGGAAATTGCCATAGTTGGCAACGTGTTTAATACTGTCAAATTTTCTTCCAGTTCTTTTGGGTCAAAAGTAGTCGTAGTTTCCAACTCCACTACCCCGCAGCGGGAAATTACTGTTGGGAGAAGTGTAGAAATTGATGGAGATACAAGTATAATAATTGTATTGTTCGGTGGATCTTCCAACACTTTCAGAAGCGCGTTTTGGGCTTGGGCGGTGAGTAGATGCGCATCGTAAATCACCAGGAGTTTTTGTTCGCTTTGGATGGGCTTCAAAGACAGATTTTTTTGTACGATTCGTACCTCTTCAATCCCTATGCTTTGTTTGGTTTTTTCCTCATTATTTATAAATTTGAGACTGGTTATATCGAGTGAAGCAATTTTGTTTTCAGCGCAAAATGAAGAAATGTATTTTTCGATTATTGAGGGGCTATTTGATACCAAAATATATGCGTGCATGGTTGACATTATACTCCACTTTTCCCTATGATGTAATTAATGCCTAGCAACGATGGAGTTACTCCTGTTACTGTTGGTTCTCAAACCGCACAAAGCGCTACTGAAATCTTGTTTGTGCAACATCTTATCACACAAGCACAGCTTGATGATATTAAAATAAAAAGCGCGCAATCCAACCAATCTCTTGATGCGGTTTTGGAATCTCTGCACATAGTTGATGGCGCTGCTTTGGCAGAAGCCAAGGCAAAGGTTTTGGGGGTGCCTTTTATCGCGCTTTCAGAAACGACTTTTTCTCCGCAAGCACTCAATCTTCTTCCTCGCGCAGTGGCAGAGCGTTTTTCTGTTATCCCCTTTTTATATGATGAGGTAAATAAAACACTTTCGGTAGCGATGAGCGATCCTTCCAACGTGGAGGCGATACAATTTGTCGGGCAAAAAACAGGGCTTTTAGTAAAATCTTTTGCCGCAACCCCTTCCGAGGTAACGCGGGCAATCGGTGATCAGTACAGGCAAGAATTGGTTTCAGAAGTAGGATCTGCGCTCAAAGAAACACAAGCCCTGGGTGAGGTTCGAACCGTAGATAGCAAGCAGATTTCAGAAATTATCAAAGAGGCGCCTATCGCGAAAATTGTTTCAACTATTTTGGAGTATGCGGTTACATCCCGCGCGTCTGATGTGCACATAGAACCCATGGAAGACAGAATGCGGGTGAGATATCGAATTGATGGTATTTTGTATGATCGATTATCTCTGCCCAGGGGCGTGCAAGAGGCTGTTATTTCGCGCATTAAAATTTTATCCGAGATGAAAATAGACGAACATCGTACGCCCCAAGATGGCCGATTTAATTTCAAGGTATACGATCAGGAAGTAGACCTTCGTATTTCTGTGCTACCAACGGTATTTGGCGAAAAAGTGGTGATGAGATTGCTTCGAAAGTCTGGGGGTATTCCAACGCTTCCAGAATTGGGATTAGGAGGAGTGGCGTTGAAAAATTTGGAAAATTCGATTTTGCGACCGCATGGTATTATCCTGGTGTGCGGGCCTACGGGAAGCGGTAAAACTACTACGCTTTACGCAGTGCTGTCCAAACTTAACACACCAAAAGTAAATATCGTATCTTTGGAAGATCCGGTAGAATACCATATTCAAGGAGTTAATCAGGTGCAGATTAATCCCGCGGTTGGGCTGACTTTTGCCTCTGGACTACGTTCGTTCCTGCGGCAAGATCCCAACATCATTTTGGTCGGAGAAATCCGGGATACCGAGACCGCAGAGCTTGCGCTTCAAGCATCGCTTACGGGTCATTTGGTTTTTTCCACGCTTCATACCTCAAGCGCGTCAGGAGCGCTTCCCCGTCTTATTGATTTAGGAGCAGAGCCATTTTTACTCACTTCTACGATGACTGCGATTGTGGGACAGCGAATTGCGAGAAAAATTTGTCAAGCGTGCAAAGAAGAGTTTGCCCTACAGCCAGAAGTCTTGGAGGAAATGAAAAATGTTCTTGGTAATTTATTTCCCGCAAAAAGCGTGGTGAAGGCTTATAAAGGCAGAGGCTGTGCGCAGTGTGGTTCTTCTGGATATTTAGGAAGAGTTGGTATTTATGAGGTCTTGGTGATATCCCCAAAAATTTCACAACTTATCCTGCAGCATCCAGATAGTAATCTTATTGAAAAACAAGCATTGGAAGAGGGAATGATTAGTATGAAACAAGACGGATATTTGAAAGTGTTACAGGGAATAACCTCCCTTGAAGAGGTACTCAGGGTAGCTCAAGAGTGAAAATTTCAAATTAACGTTATGGATATTCAACAATTATTACAAGCAACGATCCAACTGAAGGCTTCAGATTTGCATCTTTTGGTGGGTGTTCCGCCCTCTATTCGGTTGGATGGAAGCCTGCGGCCTATTCCTGCGTTTCCAGCGCTTACTTCGCAACAGATTGAATCGCTGATTTTTTCTTTGATAAATTCGGTGCAGAAAGAAGCATTTTTGGCCAACAAGGAGCTTGATTTTTCGGTGGGTTTTGGAGGAGGAGCGCATGGAGATTTAGGTAGATTTCGAGTAAATGCGTATTATCAGCGTGGTAACATAGCGGCAGCGCTTCGCTTTCTCACACCGATTATTCGAACGCTTGATGAGCTAGGTCTTCCAAAAATTCTTCATTCTTTTGCCCAGTTGAGACAGGGCTTAGTTCTTGTCTGTGGTCCGACGGGACATGGGAAGTCCACAACTCTCGCGGGTATTATAAATGAGATTAATTTGAATAGACAAGACCACATTGTTACGATAGAGGATCCCATTGAATATATTTATCCAATGGGGAAAAGTATTATTTCCCAAAGAGAAATAGGCACCGATACCCATTCATGGTCACAAGCGCTTAAATCGGCTCTTCGTGAGGATCCAGATGTTGTTCTGGTGGGAGAAATGCGTGATCCTGAGACTATGGCTGCAGCATTGACGATTGCCGAGACTGGTCACCTAGTATTTTCTACTTTGCATACCAACTCAGCTTCTCAAAGCCTTGATAGAATTATTGATTCATTTCCTTCGTCCCAGCAACCGCAAATTCGCATACAACTTTCTTTTGTAATAAAGGGCATTGTTTCTCAGCGTCTTCTACAGCAGGTTGGTGGCGGGCGTAGCGTGGCCGCAGAGGTTTTGATAGGTACACCCGCGGTCTCGACGAATATCAGAGATGGGAATACGCATTTGATTGATTCGATTATTCAGACATCACAAGACGTTGGCATGATTACGCTTGAAGCGTCCCTTGCCTCTTTAGTTAAAGCTGGGTCTATTTCGCTGGAGACTGCAAGAGCGTATGCGCTTCATCCTGACGAGCTTACATCACGTTTGGGATAATTTTATACCATGAAACTACAATATCGAGCAGTTGGGAAAGATGGGAAAATGACCAAGGGGGTTTTGGAGGCGACTGACAAAAAAGAAGCAACAGGCATATTGCGCGCCCGTGGTTTTACTCCTGTGTTCCTGGGTTTGGCCCAGGAGGATGTAATTGCTAAATACTTCTCATTTCTTAACAAGGTTACCAATAAAGAAATAGTGTTTTTCACCAGACAGCTCTCCTCCATGCTTGCGTCGGGACTGACTCTTGTTCAGGCGGTAATTGTGCTTCGTGATCAGGCAAAAGTTGGCCCCATGAAAGATATGCTAGTTACTATTATTACCGATATTCAAGGGGGAGCTACGTTTTCTTCTGCGATTGAAAAGTATCCCGCAGTTTTTTCTCCCGTGTATGTTTCTCTTATCAAAACTGCAGAAACTTCCGGGCTTTTGGACAAAGTATTGCTGCGTTTGGCTGACAATCTTGAAAAACAACAGAAGCTCCGTGGGGCGATTAAAAGCGCGCTGACGTATCCTGTTATCGTGATTATAGGTATGATTGTGGTTATATTTGTGATGATGATTTTCGTGGTGCCACAACTGACGAGTCTGTATGATACGCTTGGAATTCAACTGCCACTCATGACCAGAATTGTTGTTTCGCTTTCTGATTTAGCTGTTAATTTTTGGTGGCTTTTTGTTATTATCGTTGTTGGTTTTGTTGTTGGTTTGCAAAGATGGCATAAATCAGCGTCTGGAAAAGCGTTTTTAGACACACTGATCTTAAAAATTCCTATCTTTGGAAAGCTCATACGAGAAACAATTCTCGCGCAATTTTCAAGCACGTTTGGCCTTCTTATCGGGAGCGGAGCTTTGGTAGTCCAGTCTCTCCAGCAGGCATCTGATGTTACCGGCAATACGGTTTTTAAGGAAGCGGTGGTGGAGGTTTCCGCAAGAGTAGAAAAAGGAGTGACTGTTGGGGATGCGATGAGCGCTTTTTCACTGTTCCCTCCCCTTTTGGTGCAGATGGTAAAGGTAGGAGAAACTACGGGAAAGCTGGATGAAGCGCTTTTGAGAGTTTCGGAATATTTTGAGCGCGAAGTAGATATGACAGTCAAAACGCTTACTACCGCGCTTGAGCCAATTATCATGGTGGTTTTGGGTATTGTGGTTGCGTTCTTGATTATAGCGATTATCACGCCAATCTATAGTCTGACCAACACCCTATAGAACATATGATTTTTTTATTATTTATTTTTGGACTTTTTATGGGGAGTTTTTTGGGGGTTTTGGCAGATCGTATCCCTGCGGGGCGCTCTGTTGTTTTTGGGAGGTCAAGTTGTGATTCTTGCGGGAAAAAAATCGCGTGGCATGATCTTTTTCCCCTGATTTCTTTTGTGTGGTTGGGAAGAAAATGCAGGAGTTGCAAAAAAAAGATTTCGTATAGATATGTGGCTATTGAATTATTAACTGGCATGGTTTTTGGGCTTGTTGGTTGGTGGTTTGCGCAAAATTATGCGCAAACCTTTGGTTTTAGCTACTGGATTTCTTTATTCTATTATCTTTTTATTTTCTCTGTGGGTATCGTAGTATGTTTGAGTGATTTGAGATATCGTGTCATATCCAATGTCGTGGTCTTTCCAGCGATTTTTGTTTCTTTTGTATATATTTTATTTTTCTCCAACGCGCTTCTTTTTAATCATATGCTTTCTGCTCTTGGCGCGTTTTTATTTTTTTACACGCTTTATTTTGTTACCAAAAAAAAGGGTATGGGTTTTGGAGATGTGATACTCGCTTTCTTCTTGGGTATGTTCCTGGGATTTCCCCATATTCTGCTTGCGCTGTATGTTGCTTTTGTAACAGGAAGTATAGTCGCGTTGTTTCTCATGGTGGGTAGAAAATGGAAACTGAAAGACGCCGTACCTTTTGGGCCGTTCCTGATACTGGGTTTTTCTGTGGCGTTTTTTCTTGGGGATTATGTGTTGCGGTTAGTACTATAATATATATATGACCAAACATGGTTTTTCAAAACAAAACGGATTTAGTCTGATAGAAATACTGGTGGTAATTGGCATTATTGGGATTCTTGCCACGTTGCTCATTCCTAATTTGATCGGAGTAAGACAGCGCGCTCGTGATAGTCAGAGAAAGTCTGATATTCGCCAAATACAGTCAGCATTGGAGCTTTATCGGGCAGATAATGCCGCGTATCCATCTGCGACAAGCACACCCTATCGGCTAAATGCTACTGCGTGTGCTACGTCCAATATATTTACTTCGCCGAATTTGCTGGTGACATATATGCAAAAAATTCCCTGTGATCCAACGGGGACAGGTGTGTATAACGGCGGAAATTATTATTATTACAGTAATCAAAAAACCTATACGCTTGCGGGGTGTTTGGAGAATACCGCGGATTCTACTGGCACAAGCACCGCTCCGTCTCCGGGAGACGATTCTCCGGCGTGCGCTTCTGGTCGTTATTATGTGGTAAATAATCAATGAAAAAAAACGGTTTTTCTCTCATAGAATTATTGGTGGTGATAAGTATTATTGGAGTAGTTTTTACTGCGGGAATTGTTTCTTTTGTATCATATGGAAGAAAACAGGCGGTGAATTCTGCTACTCTTGACGTAGTTACGAATCTTAATATTGCCAAATCTCAAGCAAGAAATCAGGTAAAGCCATCAGAATGCAATAATAATATTTTTCAGGGCTATCAAGTATATATAGACGATAGTAATACCTACGTGCTTTCTGCTGTGTGTGGTGGGTCGCCATACGCGACGAAAACATATAAAATTTCTCCAGACAGCGCGCAGAAAATTACATTTTCATCAGGATCTCTGGCAAAAACATTTTTATTCCGACCGCTTAGCGGTGTGGTTGCGTTCAATACCACATCGGGCAACCAAAGTACGATTGTAGTATCGGGATACGGCCAAACTCGTACCATTACTATTTATGACAACGGAAATATCACGATTAACTAACAAAGCCCAGACACTCGTCGAGGTCATTATCGCGCTTGGCGCAGCGGTCATAATTGTCACTGCTATTACAAAAGTAGTTATCGCATCTTTGGCCAATACGCAATTTAGTAGAGATCAGGTTATAGCTACCCAATATGCGCAGGAGGGTATAGAATTTATGAAAAGAATGAAAGTAACTAACTGGAGTACCTTCAATACATATGCGACGGGAACGTATTGTTTGGGTGGTGATATAAGCAGCATATCTTCTCTTACCAGTGCGGGTACCGGCTGCGGGGTAAATGTAGGCAACATATATGTTCGCACCATCTATATCTTAAGAAATTCTTCTTTCTGTCTAACCCCTACTGTCCCTGCTCCGTCTCCCACTACTGTTCCGACCAATGGTACGCAAATAACAAGTACGGTTTCGTGGACAGATCCAAAGTGTACCGATGCAAATACACCGTACTGTCATAGTACCAAGCACTCCACGTGTTTTTCTGATTACGGTCTAATTCCAGGTCCATGAAAAAAATAACACACAACGCAGGCTTTACTCTTTTGGAACTTTTGGTTGTATTGGCTATTGCGATAGTAGTGGGTACGATTGTGGTTGGAATTTTGTTCGTATCTCTCAGGGGGTCTGAGAGAAGTAAGTCGCTTAATAATTTGGAGAACAATGGAAATGCGGTCATCGCTCAGATGGGAAAGGCGATTCGTTTTGCGAAAAAGTTTAATGGAGTAAGTACCGATGGGTCTTCGTATATTTCTGATTGCAGCGTAGCAACTCCAGGAGCGCTCACCCCTACCCCGATCCCAGCAACATACCGGTATATAAAAATTACCGCTTTTGATGACTTAGAAACCGTATTTTCATGCGGAGACGACGGAACCAGTCTTTCTTCCAACAGCGCGTCTTTGATAGATAATTCAACGGTTTCCATGATTGGTTGTAAATTTAGCTGTCAACAATCAAGTCCCTCTGACTATCCAACGATTGGTATAAATTTTAGCCTTAACCAGCTCCAGCCAACTGGTACGATTTTGCTGGAAAACACTGCGTCTGCCATCTTCCAGACCTCCGTAGTTCCCAGAAATACCCAGAGGTAGGGAGAGTACGATATAATAAAGATATATATATGAAAGCAGTTATTTTTGATATGGATGGTGTCCTCATAGATACAGAGCCCCTGAATGATCTGCATATGGTTGAGTTCCTCAAAAAATTGGGGGTGGAGGTATCTCATGATTATTTACAAAGATTTCGAGGTACACATGCGAAAGATGCCTGGAATCAAATTTCAAAAGACTTTAAGCTCGCTACGCCGGTTGATGAATTAATCGCAAGCGTTAGGATTAGCTATTTACAGTATCTAACTTCTCTAGACCTAAAACCAATAGCGGGAGTTCTCCCATTTTTGAAAAAATTAAAAAAAGAAAAGATTGCTCTTGCGGTTGCATCATCGGCTTACCACAAGAGGATATCGATTCTTCTAGAGGTGTGTAAATTAAAAGATTTTTTTGATGTCGTTGTATCTGGAGATCATGTGCAACATAGCAAGCCTAATCCTGAAATATATCTAAAAACAGCACAGATATTAAAAAGAGACCCTAAAGACTGTATTGTATTTGAGGATGCTACCAATGGAATCTTAGCAGCGAAATCTGCGGGTATGAAAGTGATTGGGTATAAAGGCGGAGATCATAATAAGCAAGATTTATCCAAGGCAGATATAGTTATTACCACCTTTCTCCAAACTACCCCATCTCTTTTAGAGAAATTGTAAATAATCTTGCTAAAGGAAAATATTTCGCATTTTATTTGTTTTTTAAGGAATCTATAGTATAATATATACATAGATAATCTATTTAATTAGGTCTAATCTTTGTCTAAGCGTTAGCTTTTCCATGTTCCTTTCTAATATA
>CAYICR010000005.1:15477-18932 GCA_964361925.1 uncultured Gammaproteobacteria bacterium | reverse complement strand
TTGGTCATATTTCCAAGATTATTCAAGATATCGTAGAGAAAGAGGGGGGCTATAGTATTAGTCGAACTCTGATTGGGCACGGGGTAGGAAGAAATTTGCATGAAGCGCCTGAAGTTCCAGGATTTTTAGCAGGAAGCATTGAGAAAACCCCTCTTTTGATTGAAGGTATGACACTAGCAATAGAGATTATTTATAATCAGGGCGGGCACGAGGTAGTGTATGCCAGTAAGGACGGGTGGACTATTAAGACCAAGGATGGAAGCTTATCAGGGGTATTTGAGCGCACGATAGCCATCACAGGCGGTGGTCCATTGATTTTAACTTAGCTCTTGCTGTTTTTGGCGAAACTTGCTATACTCTTGTGAGTAATTTCTAATACCTAATACCTGCCTGTCGGCTGGCAGGTCTAATTTCTAAACAAATCCCAAGGGAGGAAATGTTCAAAATATTTAGGATTTAGATCAATTAAGGATTAGAAATTTTTTCTATGGTTCATCAAGGATCAACAGAGATAGATGGAGTTGTTAAAGAATCACTGCCAAATACACTATTTCGTGTAGAATTGCCAGATGGTCAATTGGTTCTTTGTCATTTGTCAGGCAAGATGAGAATGCATTTTATCCGTATCTTGCCCGGAGACAAGGTGCGAGTGGAAATGACCCCATATGACAGGGCAAAGGGAAGGATAACATACAGAATATAATTTATGAAAGTACAGGCAAGTATCAAACCAAGATGCGCAAAATGCAAGATTATCAAAAGACGAGGTATTTTACGTGTTTCGTGTGAAAATCCAAAACATAAACAGCGTCAAGGTTAATCTATGAGAATTGCAGGCATTACCATACCAGTTGAAAAAAGAATAGACATAGCGCTTACTTATTTATATGGCATTGGAAGAAGCAATGTAGTTACGTTACTAAAGAAAGCAGAAGTTGATAGTGCGATACGCGTAAAAAATCTTTCTGAAGATGAGCAAAAAAGAATTCAAAAAGCTCTTGAAATATATAAAGTAGAAGGAGACTTACGAGCAGAAGTAGTTGGTAATATTAAAAGATTGAAGGAAATAGGTTCTTACCGAGGATTACGACACACCAAGAATTTGCCTGTCCGAGGGCAAAGAACCAGGTCGAATGCGCGAACCAAGCGAGGTAAGAGGGTGACTATCGGGGCAATCAAAAAAGAGGCAGCAGCAAAGATTGAAACTGCTGCGGCGGCAAAGGGTAAATAGTTATAGAGCAAACATTATATGGCAGACGTAAAAGAAACAAAAAAGACAACAAAAGGAAAAGCTGGTCGCAAAAAAGGGACCGTGAGTATTTCACAAAACGGCCGTGCGTATATTACCGCGACTTTTAATAATACGTTGGTATCTATCACAAATGAAAAAGGTGATATCGTATCGTGGAGTTCATCAGGGTCAAAAGGGTTTAAAGGTACGAGAAAGTCCACTCCTTACGCAGCAACTTTGGCAGTAGAAGACGCAGCGAAAAAAGCATTGGAAAAGGGAATTAGAACGGTAGAAGTATTTGTAAAGGGTCCTGGGGCTGGAAGAGACTCGGGTCTTCGGGCAATTAAAAGCGCGGGCTTGTCAATTTCTCTTATTGCAGACATCACGCCAATTCCTCATAATGGCCCAAGAGCAAAAAAGAAAAGACGAGTATAATATATGGCACGATATACGAAATCAAAACATAAATTAGTACGAAGGTTAGGAGTTAATGTGTTGGATAAAACATCAGCGTCTTTGCAAAGACGAATGAATGTTCTTCCCGGGGTGCATGGCGCAAAACGAAAAAGACAACTTTCGGAGTTTGGTCAACAGCTAAAAGAAAAACAAAAAGCAAAAGCAGTATATGGTATTTTGGAAAAACAGTTCAAGAATATCGTGATGAAGGCTCAGGGTCAAAAAGGAGAAACAGGTGAGCTACTTTTGTCTTCTCTTGAAACCCGCTTGGATAATATTGTGTATAGGTTGGGTTTTGCCAAGTCTCGCTATCAATCAAGGCAATTTGTTTCTCATGGTCATATTATGGTGAACGGTAAAAGACTCAATATTCCGTCTTATCACGTTTCAGAGAGTGACGTGATAAGCCTTTCTTCCAAGATTGTGGGTAACGTATCGGTAGTTAAGCTTCTGCAGGAGAAAACCGACGTAGTGGCGTTCCTAGAGCGTCAGGGGCCATCTGGGAAGCTCTTAAGGATGCCAAAACGTGAAGATATTCAGGTCCCTTTTGATACACAGTTGATTGTTGAATATTACTCAAGATAGTGGTATAATATACCCTCAGTTTCAATTTTATGAGCGAACCAATGTTTAAAATAAAAGAGGAAACAAGTACCAACGATTATGGAGAGTTTTCCATTGAGCCACTTGAACCTGGCTTTGGACACACGGTTGGAAACGCGCTTCGAAGAGTTCTTCTCACCTCCATTGAAGGATCTGCTATCACGTCAGTAAAAATATCAGGGGTCAAGCATAAGTTCTCATCTGTCTCAGGAGTAAAAGAAAACGTGGTTGACATCATTTTGAACGTGAAGCAATTGAGCGTGCGTCTTTTGGATGGAAAAGAAAGCGCTACGATAAAACTTTCTGTAAAAGGACCAAAGGAAGTAACTGCTGGCGATTTGGATTTGCCAGAAAATGTAGAGATCGTTGATAAAGATCAGTATATTTGTTCCTTGTCTGATAAAAAGGCCAAATTAGACATGGAACTAACCGTAGAAAAAGGCGCTGGATATACGTTGGCAGAAGAAAAAAGAGTAGAGTCTCTTGGTGTTATCCCCACCGATGCAATTTTCACCCCCATTAAAAGAGTTAATTATTCTGTTGAAGCAACCCGTGTTGGAAGACAAACCAATTTAGATAAACTAGTTCTTCAGATATGGACCAATGGAACGGTGGATCCAAAAGTTGCTCTTGAGAACGCAGCTCGTATCCTTGCAGCATACTTCTTGCAAGTATTTGATCCAAAATCTAAAGCAACGTCTTCTGTAGATGCCACCGCAACTCATGCAGGAGTATCAGAGGGTGTATTGAAGATGACAGTTGATGAACTTGATTTACCAACCCGTATTTATAATAGCTTGAGAAACGGTGGCATTGAAACTCTTGGACATCTTTTGCAGACTCCTCGTAAAGAATTGATGGGTATGAGAAACATGGGCGCAAAGTCCCTAACTATTATCGAAGAAAAACTTCAAGAAAAGGGAATCTCTTTAGTGGTATAACCTCTTTATGTTTCTCCACAACATACCCCCAAGAGATTCTTCATTACAGGGTAGATCAGAAGAGATAAATATATGAAGAAGAAAGTATTTGGGAGACAGCTTAAAAGAGACAGTAACGAACGCAAAGCCTTGTTTAAAGGTCTTATGTCTTCGTTGGTTTTGCATGGAAGAATTCAGACCACGCAGGAAAAAGCGAAATCCATAAAAGGACAAATAGAGAAATT
>CAYICR010000005.1:11808-15377 GCA_964361925.1 uncultured Gammaproteobacteria bacterium | reverse complement strand
GCGGTAAAAGGCATGTTGCCACAGAACAAATTACGCGATAGAATGTTGACGAGACTATATGTATATGTGGATGCGACTCATCCATATGCGGATAAATTAAAAGAATCTAAATAATCGGAGATCTACGATATGGCAGAAGAAGTAATACCAAAATTACCAAAAGGAACAAAGCAAGAATTTATTTTTGCGATAGGCAGAAGGCGCGAAGCAGTGGCTCGTGTGAGGCTGTATATTGGAAAAGAATCAGTTGCGTGGGGAGAGGTAGTGGCAAAAAAAGGAGAAATTTTGGTAAATGGCAAAACAGCAAAGGACTACTTTAGAACTTCTTTGGCAGAAACGATATATTTGGAGCCTTTGCGAGTTACCAATGCGTTAAATAGATCTATTGTGACTATTCGTGTGGTAGGCGGTGGACCAAACGGACAATTAGAAGCAGCAGTTCATGGTATTTCTCGCGCGTTGTCTCTTTTTGATGTGAAATTAAACCGCCCAATTCTTAAAAAAAGAGGATTTTTAACTCGAGATGCTCGAGTAAGAGAGCGAAGAAAAGCAGGAATGGGTGGAAAAGCCCGCAGAAAAAGACAAAGTCCAAAGCGTTAATACTTCAGGGAACGCTGTTTACCTTTTTCCAAAAAAAGAAAGGTCGTACGAAGACCTTTCTTTTTAAAAAGCCAAAAACAATAATATCTTAAAATTGTATGGGAATATTATTTTTTAGCAAGTCTATGCCAGAGCTTCCACAGACCAGCAACTCCAATTAACAAATATACGAAATTTGCTGCGCCTGGTGTTGATGCGAATACTATTTCGACCACGTTCCAATTAGTTGCTCCGCCGGTTAAAGCGCTTATGCCAACTAATCCCCAGTTAACGGCTCCAATAATTACTAACCACAATCCAAGTGTTTCTACTTTCATGTATAATTCACCCCCTTTCATCCCTCAAAATCATACTTGAGAGTTTTAAAAAAGAGTGAAATTGGGCAGTTAAAGCATCACTCATGTTTTTGGCAGATCCAAATGCTCCTATGATAATAGTAGAGGTAATTTGTGTATCTTGTCAATACGAAGAAGTTGCATTCGATATCTATCCTCTGATACAGGAGTCTGAGTTATAACCATGAAGTGTGTTGGTACTGCATGTTGCGAGGGAATTTAAAAGATAATTCTGTTTTGGAAAATATAAGTTTATCTTGCCCTTCGAATATTTACAGTGTTCCAGAAAAATAATCCTATTGCAAACGGAATTTTTACTTTTCTATCAGTTTTTTACTTTGAGGCGAGGTTAGATAATTTTGTTTACTGGAAACCTTTTTACCCGATTCTTTCTCTAGTTTCTGTCTTGCCTCTCCAGCAATAGTCCCACCTTTTTTAGCAGCAACTTTGTTTTGTACAAATCCTTTTGTATTTCTATTTTTGGCTATTTCTGTAGTTGAGGCCTCACCAAGCATGGAAAAGATTAGCTCTAAATCATTCATATGATCTCGTAAGTTTTCTCTCTTTAATCTTTTGAATTTTTTGTACTGGCTTGGAGTCATCCCAAAAGTAGCTTGGGATATTTCAGCAGTTAATATGGCATATTCTCTGTCGCCTCCTACCTCTCTATTTTTCCATTCATTGGTTAATTGCTCTCTAACCTGTATACCTCTCATTCTTTTTTCTATCCAGTCATCGGAATATCCTTTGGCTTTATACAAAGCCCTAGTTCTTTTAGTTGCCAATTCCGGATCTTCTATTTCTTGAATCCTCTCGTACCCAACCTTGGCTAACCATCTCTTAAATGGTTCTGCTTTCGGAGAGGGAATAGACTGGATAATTCTAAAAATACCCTCCGTATTGGCACAATTCATCTTTTGCGAACCACCTTCAGTTTTAACTGAAAGGGTATGTACAATCTGTACCCACCCTTTATTAAGTTCGGGATCACGCTGTTTCATGCGACTTACATATTGTTTTGGGTCAGAAGAATCAATGAGGGCTAAAACGGCATCTTCCACCACAAACCACCACTCACTGTTATGAATAGTTTTTCGAACTTTTTGGCCTTTGAATATTGCTATTTTTGTTGTCTCATCCATGCCACTCTTTTGTATCAGTTCTTGAGCCAATCTAGGCTCAATTTTGTCGTACGTCGCCAAAGGCTATGCTCGCTTCGCCAAAGCTTCAGCGAGGCGAGCCGACGGCACGCAGATTCATTTTTTGTCGGGGAAACTGGTTCCGCCCCAGCGACCTCTCGACCCCCAGCCGAGCGCTCTAACTATCTGAGCTATTCCCCGTACTTTTACATTTTAACACACCTATCAGCTTAAAGAGACTTCAATTCTTATCTTCCCGATATAGTTGTTATAGTTTGACATATTGTATAAATTGGGGAAAGTGTTAAAATGGGCAAAATGGCAAAACCACCTAAGACACCAAAACCCTCGGGCGCGGAAGTAGAAACCTCTCACAAAATGGACGCAGTAAAATTAGCCATGGAGCAAATAGAAAAGCAGTATGGTCGTGGTTCTATTATGCGGTTTGGTGAAGCGAGCGCAAAGTTGGATATTTCGGTTATTTCCACTGGTTGTTTGCCACTTGATATTGCTTTGGGGGTTGGCGGATTGCCAAGAGGAAGGATTGTAGAAATTTATGGACCCGAAGCCTCGGGCAAGACGACGGTTTGTCTCTCAGTCATAGCCCAAGCTCAAAAACACGGAGGAGTTGCAGCATTTATAGATGCTGAACATGCTCTTGATCCACAATGGGCACAGCGAATTGGCGTGAAGCTTGATCAGCTTCTTATTTCCCAACCCGATACAGGTGAGCAGGCTTTAGAAATAGCAGAAAGCCTTATCAGAAGCGGTGGGATAGATGTTTTGGTTATTGATTCAGTCGCAGCGCTTGTGCCTCGTGCTGAAATAGAAGGAGAAATGGGAGATTCGATGATGGGACTTCAAGCAAGACTTATGTCTCAAGCGCTTCGTAAATTAACAGGTGTTATATCCAAATCCAAAACAATTTGTATTTTTACCAATCAATTGCGTCAAAAAATCGGGGTCATGTTTGGAAATCCAGAGACTACTACGGGAGGATTGGCGCTTAAATTTTATGCATCAGTGAGGATGGATGTGCGAAAGATTGAAACGGTAAAGGACGGAGATAAAGTTATTGGATCAAGACATCGAGTAAAGATAGTGAAAAATAAAGTTTCAGCGCCTTTCCGCATCGCAGAATTTGATGTGCGGGCGAGTGGAATTTCCAGAGAAGCTGGAATTATTGATGTAGGGGTTGAGATGGGAATCTTGGATAAATCAGGAGCATTTTATCGATATGGGGAAATGATGATAGGGCAAGGAAAAGCAGCGTCTGAAATTTATTTGAAAGAAAAGCCAGATGTGTCCAAGAAAATTGTAGCTGAAATTATGGAAAAGAATAAGAGCGGTGCTATGCCGATGGAAGTTGGCGTAGAAGAAAAGTAATGGTAAAATATTTATTTAGAAAATTATGATATATAAAGAAGGAGGTGAATAAAATGATAACAAAAGAAAAAATAGGCATAATTCCATCTGGAGTCGCGAATGCAAGAGG
>CAYICR010000005.1:7153-11708 GCA_964361925.1 uncultured Gammaproteobacteria bacterium | reverse complement strand
GACCATGCTTACAACCACAATGTTCTCAGCCGCCACCTTGTTTAGCCCCACCAAAATGTGGCCCCGGGCCATGTAAAAATAAACTGTAGGTAGGGCGAACATCACAGTAGATAGGAGTTAAAGAATTCTTGTAAATTGGCATGAGCAAGGAAAATAGTTTTTTGAGAAAACGAGATGTCGGGTATTGTTCTGGACTATTTCTTGATTAGTCGTTTTAAGGTATTACTGCAGGGGCAAACAAAAAAGCTTTGTTTATGTTTACAGAAATTTCTATGTGCATATAGTTGCTGTCAGTAATATGAAGACGCATCTTTTTAAAAAGCTAGTATTATCAAATGGGCTTACAGTTATTTTCCAGCCTCTGAACCATGCAAAATCAGTATCTGTATATGTTGCAGTAGGAGCAGGTCCAAGATTTGAAACACAAAAAACCGCAGGTCTTGCTCATTTTCTGGAGCACATGCTTTTTGAGGGAACAAAAAACCTTCCAACATCCAAAGATGTAGCCGGGTATATAGAGAAAATTGGTGGGAAAAGTGGCGCATTTACAGATAAAGAATACGTAATGTACTATACTAAAGTCAAACCCAATCATCTACAGATAGCAATACATTACTTATTTGAAATTCTTTTTAATTCTGCTCTAGATCCTAAAGCAGTAGAAAAAGAAAAAGGTATTGTTTTAGAAGAACTCAAACGAAAAATAGACAATCCGGAAGTCGAAATATGGGATTTATGGATGGAATGGGTATGGGGGAAAAATCAAGCTTTAGGAAGATCAACCCTTGGTGATGCAAAAACAATAAAAAACGTAACCAGAGAGAATTTATTGCTGTATATGAGAAATCTTTATCATCCAACTAATATGGTTATTACAATAGTAGGAAATTTTTCACTGGAAAATGCGAAACGACTTCTACATGAAAGTTTTGAGACAGAATCAAAAGGTAAGATTCCGAATTTTAAGACAGTACATTTGATTCCCCAAAATGACGTCATAAAAACCATTAATAACGACACACAACAAAATCAGTTGATTCTTGGACTTATTACAGGTGTTTTTTACCGTCACAAAGACTGTTTTCCCTTGGTTGTTGCTGCAAATATTTTGGGGGGTGGAGTAACTTCACGGATATTCCATAAGCTGGTATATGAATTAGGCATTGCGTATACGGTCGCGACATATGTCTGGGAGTTTAAAGATACTGGCTTATTTTTAATATCTGGCGGTTTTTCAAAAGAAACAGAAAAAGCTATAAAAATTATTCTTGAGGAATTAACTAAATTAAAGTCAGAAAGAGTTTCTGATAAAGAGCTGAATCAAATAAAAGAAATAAGCAAATCAAATATTTACTTTTATATGGAAACATCAGACACAATGGCCCACAAATATTCCGCACAATACATTACAGAAAAACGTATCTTAACACCTGATGAAACTGCTCAATATATTGAAAAAGTTACAGCTGAGGAGATACAGAATGTTGCTAAAAAATACTTTACTAAACAGAATCTGCGCCTTATGATACGAGGTCCTTCTGCAAAAAAATTTACTAAATCTTTTGAAAAATTACTGGATGATTTTAGTTGAAGATAAAAAAGATAGAATCGTTATTAGAATAATAATTTATGGCAGGAAGAGAATATCAAGTAGTGAGTCAACCTGGATATGCTGTCGATTATACTAAGGCTAATTTAATTCAACTGATAAGAGATGGTTATGGCGTTTACGATGAAAATGCGCAAGGAGAAACGCTAACTCAAATACAATCTTATGAATACCGCAATGCGGACACAGTATATTTTGCCTTGAATGAAACTGGATACGAGGTAGGATCGCTTAGCGTAGGCATTAGACCAAACACAGGAAATGATCCTTTTTGGAAAACTCTCCAATTGCTATTGCAAAAAGAGATAGACATAAGCTTTCTAGCTTGTGAGATGTATGGTATTGTCGTCCATCCCCAAGTTCGACGAGAAGGTGTCGCTAGTCGTCTTTTAAGAAGAATGATTGAAGACCTAAATCCGCAGATTATTTTTGGACAAACAAATGTTCCAGCAGTTGCCCATCTAAGATCAAAAGCGGTAAAGTTGCATAACTATCGAACTTTTTATGGATTTTACGAAACAACTCCGTCTCTTGGTTATGAAAAAGCATCTGATGGAGCGCCTTTTATTCAAGCAAGCTTTATAGCACAAGAAGCAGAACCTAATGAAGCAGGAATCTATTATGTAAGCACGCATATTTTACCGCCAAATATACCCGATATCGAGAATTTCCCTCTGGAAATACAGAGGGCCTTTGAGCCAGTTCAAGAAGCACAAAAAGCAACAGAGAGAGAACAGACAGCAGTAACCGTTCTTATTTCAATACAAGATAAATTCTTGAGACAAGTAGCCAGTTAGATTTCATACAATATGAGTAAATTAAAATCTTCTAAGGATTATATAAAAGCATTGGATAGTTCTCTTGAAAAAGCAGCAAAGCTTATAGATAGAAATAAAAATTTCATAATTAATATTTCTAAGGCTCCTCTGTATAATGATGAGCCTAAAATATTTGGTTACTCAGGGATATACAAAAGCAGGTATAAACGCGATACCGATGTTGCAGGCGGATTTTCTTTTAATCAAAAAGTCGCGTTAATGCGAGTATTAGGAGAAGGACTAGAACGCTATTGCCTAGAAAAATATAATCCTAAAATTTCATTTGTAAGATCTGTACAAAATATTAATATAGATTATTTAAATCCTCATAGTATTTGTGCATTTTCGAAGAAACAACTTTCAAAAAGTAATTTCAAGAAGTTTAGAATTGACAGTAAACCACTATTTAGATGGACAAAAGGATTTTCTTTAAAGAAAAAAAAGAGTATCTTGCTTCCTGCTCAGTTAGTATCTTTTAATTATGTGCCAATGAAAAATGAACCCATAATTATACCTCCTATTTCAACAGGTACAGCTACAGGACTATCTTTGGATGATGCCGTTTATAGAGGAATTTGTGAAATTATTGAAAGAGATTCTTTTATGATAAGTTACCTTAATAAATTGCCTTCTGTTCATGTAGATTTACAATCCATAAAAGATATCAGGATACAAAGAATTCTCAATAAGCTTAAGCGCTATAAGTTAGAAGTTGTTGTTCTTGATATAACCACGGATTTAAAAATTCCAGCTTTTGCTGCTCTCACTTTAGACAGGACAGGATTAGGACCTGCTGTAACTGTTGGACTTAAAGCAGGATTTGATATCAAGGAAAGCATTATGGGGGCAATTGAAGAGTCTTTAATGACAAGGTCTTGGGTAAGAGATAAGTTTATTTATATGAATCCAGATTATAAACAGGAGAAGATAATTCAAAGTCTTGAGGGTCGTGCACGCTTTTGGTTTCCTTTAGATATGATTAAAGAACTTGATTTCTGGTTAGAAAATAAAAATATCAAAAGGTTTACAAATGATGAACTAAACCCTGCGGAAAATAAATTAAACAGAGTTGTTGCATTAATTGAGAAAAATAAAATGGAAATTATTTACGTAGACATTACGCATAAAACTATAAAAAAAAATGGATTTTGGGTGATAAGAACAATTATTCCTCAATTACACCCATTATATCTCGATGAACAATACCCTTATTTTGGTGGAAGGAGATTGTATGAAGTACCTGTCAAAATGAAATTTTTCAAGAAAATTAAGAGAGAAAACCAACTAAATAATATCCCACATCCATTCTTATGAGAAAGAGTTACATAGTAAGATTAATAGAAATAATAGAAGGAACATTGTCTCTAGCCGAAAAATTTCATATTATAACTAAAAATAACAAAATAAATTCGGTAAATCCATCTGATATGCCCCCTTCATGGATTAAGATTCATTTTAAGACTTATCCCCGTTTAGATAGGATTAATCTCGGCAATGCAAAAATGCCAGCAAGTAAACTAACAGAACTCCTTAGAAAACGAAGGTCAACTAGACAATTCTCCGGTTTACCTATTTCAAAAAAAGAACTTTCTTATTTATTATTTTCATCCTCTGGTCTCACTCGTTTAGGTAAAACTTTTGATGATTCAAGAAGATCTTATCCTTCTGCTGGAGGAAGATACCCATTAGAAATTTATCCTGTCATACTGAATTGCGAAGGAATAAAAAATGGATTATATCATTACAACATTAAAGAAAATTCTCTAGAAGTTTTGCTGGAAGAAAATTTACAAAAATGGCTTAATAGAGCTTTTGGGAAAGAAGAATGGTTAAAAAATGCAGCAGTATTATTTTTTATAACTGGAGTGTTGGGCAGAGCACACATAAAATATAGCGATAGGGGATACCGTTATATGTTAATTGAGGCGGGACATTTAGCCCAAAATATTTGTCTTTTAGCAACAGAACTAGGCTTAGGCACTTGTTCCATTGGTGGATTTATAGATGATAAGGTAAATCAATTATTGGACATTGAGTTTCAAAAAGAATTCTCTCTGTATGTAATAGCGGTTGGTAAAATATGAAAGTTCCCATAAAAATTGATATTTAAAAATGGAAGAATTTGCAA
>CAYICR010000005.1:0-7053 GCA_964361925.1 uncultured Gammaproteobacteria bacterium | reverse complement strand
CGGGCGAAGCCTCGCGCAATGCGTTTAATAAAATTCGAACTTAGGCAAAAAGGTATCAGTAATGAGGTTGTTGAGTCCTTAATTCATAATTCAGAATTCATAATTCAGAATGACGTAGAGTCTGCTAAGAAATTGATTGAGAAGAAACTGGGCCGATACAAAAATCTGCCAAAACCAGAGATGAAGATAAAGCTAGGCGCTTATCTGGCTGGCAAAGGATTTAATTGGGATACGATAAAAGAAGCGCTTCGCGCATTTCCCCTCATTGAAGTGATTGACGAGAGCACGGAAGAGGGAGTATAATAGAAAGCGATAGACAAGCGAAAGAATGGGTATAAGGGTCTATGACACATAGTTTTATCACCCACGGGGACCTTATATAATTCCTCAAAAAAGGAATCTTCTTTTTTGTCTTAATATGTATTATTTATGAACGATACCAACCAAGATCTTATTGTATTAGAAAAAAAACTGCTTGAAAGACAAGAAAAAATTGAGCAGGAAAAAGAACATCTTGAAAAAGATAAAGAAAATCTTCAAAAAACCAAAGACGATTATGCCGATAGGCTTGCAAAAGTAGCAGGTCTTACTCGGGAAGAAGCCAAGAAGCTGCTTCTGGATGAAGTAGAGAAACAAGAAGCTACTTATATAGCTCGTTATATCCGCGAAAAAGAAGAGCAAGCAAAGCTGACTGCAGATGCAAAATCTCGGGAAATTTTAGCAGACAGCATGAAGCATGGCGCGCTTAATTATATTGCTGAGTATACTGTTTCTACGATACAAATTCCCGATGAGGACATGAAGGGGAGAATTATTGGAAAAGAAGGACGCAATATTCGCGCGTTTGAACAAGCAACAGGAGTAGATATAGATTTGGATGAGGAAGGAATTATCAGGCTTTCTTCTTTTGATCAAATAAGACGTGAAGTTGCCAAAAGAGCGCTGGAAAAACTTCTCAAAGATACCCGTATCCAACCATTCCGCATTGAAGAAGTCGTAGCGCAAACCAAATTAGAAGTAGAAAAGGTCATGTTGGAAGAAGGACAAAAGCTTGCGCATGAAGCAGGTGTTTACAATTTACAAGCAGAGCTTCTCACCACACTTGGACGATTTAAATTCCGTACTTCTTTTGGACAAAACCTCATCGTTCATACATTGGAAGAAGTAAAAATTGGTATTCATATGGCTCATGAAATTGGCGCAGATGCTGATGTGGTACGCTTGGGGTGCCTATTTCATGATATTGGAAAAGTGTTGGAGGGTGAAGGAAGCCATGTAAAGCTGGGAGTAGAATATCTTAAGAAATTTAATATTCCTGATAACATCGTTAACTGCGTAGCAGAACATCATGAAGACAAACCTTTTTCTTCGGTGGAGTCAGTGATTGTATGTACTGCTGATCAGATATCAGGAGCCCGTCCCGGAGCACGATATGAAGATTACGAAGATTATGCCAAAAGACTTACCGAGATGGAAGATATTGCCAAGAAGCATGAAGGCGTTGAGGATGCATATGCTTTCGAAGCAGGACGAGAGCTTCGGGTTATTATAAATCCTGGAAGATTAGATGATGCGAACACGACACTTCTTGCAAGGAAAATCCAAGAAGAAGTGACTAAAGCCATGACAGTTCCAGGAGAAGTAAAAGTTACTGCAATTCGTGAATTCCGCGCAATCGCTTAAAAAACTCACATATTGATATATTGACACGATGTTGTTTACGTTGTATTGTTAATCCAATTAATATTGTAAATATCTTTCTGCCCTACTGGAGGTGAAATAAATTGACAAAACGAGATTTAATAGAAGTAGTTTCTAAAAAAGCAAATCTTACCAGCAAGGCTTCAAGGGATGCGGTGCAATCAATTTTGAATGCAGTCAGAGATTCCCTGAAAAGAGGTGAAAAAGTAGTAATAACCGGTTTTGGTACATTCTCTATTAGAAAAAGAATTGCCAGACCAGGAAGAAACCCAAAAACTGGAGAAAAAATTACTATTGCAGCGCGAAAAGCTCCTGGATTTACGCCAGGAAAAACTCTAAAAAAAGCAGTAAGATAAGCCTATAATTATTATAGGATATATGCTATAATGTAGGGGTTCCGGGAAGCAGACCGCTAGTCTCGATTTATCGGGACAGGAAAGTCCAGACAGGTGTAAAACTAGGGATGGGGTGTAAGCCCCGACCAGTAATGGCTGGTGTTGTAGTCCTTTACTCACATGTGGGATTACAAACAGATCTTGAATTAACAAGATTTGAGAGCAACAGAGACGAGTGAGAGTGAAACGGGTAATCCTCCCTACTGCAACCTTCGAATTGTGCGTTACCAAGTGTTTTACCTGAGCACAGAAGTTTAAGGGCATAGATAGATTGCGGATAAAACAGAATCTGGCTTACTCTTTCCCGGAACACTATTTTGTACTGCAGAGCATTTTATATTCGCAGTTTTCGCAAAGTCTGTTGTGACTGCAGAGGAAATCACTTGTTTCAATTTCTGCTACTTTTGCAAAAATAATTCTTTTACATTCTTCAAGTTGTTCTTTAGTTCTGGTCGTAATTAGTTTTTTTTCTTCTTCCAGATAATAGAGCGAAAGGGTTATATCTTCTATTTTTCTTTGAAAAGGGATGTTGGGTATTTCGTGCGCTGCGAGGGCGTAGATAGACAACTGTAGGTTTTTTACTAGCTCTTTTTCATCAGGAATATTAGTTCCTGTTTTGTAGTCGACAATTTCTATACTGCCATCTTTTTTCAAGTCAATTCGGTCGATACGACCTCCAACTTTTAACATATTTTTTTCAGGGCTTTTAAGAATAATTTGAAATGGTGTTTCAATACCAATTGGTTTATCAATTCTTGAATTAAATTGAGTGGTGAGATAACGATGAATGATATGAAGAGCTTTTTCGTATGACTGCGTTTCATGTTTCTTGTTGTGATATCCTTCATTTACCCAATTCTTTTTCAAAAGTTCTTCAACATCTTTGACTTGAATATTTACACCTTCTTGGAACTGCTGATAAAAATCTCGCAATACGCTGTGCACGCTTATGCCAAAACTAAGGGCTGTGCTTGGTGCTCCAGGAATTTTGAGCAAATATCTTAATTTATAGTGCAACGGACAAATTTCAAAAGTGCCAAGCTGAGAATAGGAGATGTAGTTAATTACATGGTTATTAGTTTTTAGTTCATGGTTTATAGTAGAAGATTGAATTTCCAGCACAGCCCAATCAAGAAGCGATTGTTGTATCGCGATAGCTGGTTTTTCCATTTTCTTTCGTCCTTCTATCATGTTTTCTCCAAACGTTTCGATAACAAAAGGTGAGATTTTTCGTTCTCTTTTGCTATCTCCATAGAAATTTGCAGCGCTGATATAGAGGTAGTCTTTGGCTCTGGTCATCCCAACATAAAAAAGCCTTCGTTCTTCCTGGAGATGATAATCGCCTTCTGGAAGAATTTCTTTGATAATGTCTGCTGGTATAGGGATTTGTTCGGATCGTTCTCTGGTTGGGAATCTCTGAGATACGACGTTTACCAAAAATACCGCAGGGAATTCCAGGCCTTTACTCGCATGAATGGTGAGTATATTTACCGCATTATTTTCTGTCCAATCATTTTTGCTTGCCAGGGGTCCTTCTCCAACTTGCATAGCCAGATCTAGCCAATCAACTATCGTAAAAACAGATGCATCTTCATGTTCTGCTTCATATGTTTTTAATTTGTCGAAGAACTTGGCGATATTTTCATGTTCTTTATTGTCGCCTGATGGTCCTGAAATCATTTCTTGCAAGAGTCCGCTGTCTTGTAGAAAAAAGTAGAGAATTTGTCCTGCAGTTTCAGTTGGAATTTTATTGATGTGCGATGAAATCATGGAATAAATGGTGTGTATTTTTTCTTTTGTTTCTTCTCCGAGAAATAGTTCGTCACCAACTAGATTTTTATCAATTTTTTCAAGTGTTATGAATAATGAATCATTTCTTTTTTTTGCGAGATTTAATATCGTAGCTATATCACGAGCGGGTAATTTAAAAATAGGCATAGAAAGTACGCGATATAAAGAGGTAGAGTCTTCAAAGTTATACAAAACCTTGAGATATGCGATGAGGTTTTTTACTTCTTCCTGATGAAAGAGTCTTTCGGGTCCGAGAAATTGAAAAGGTATACCGCGTCTTTGCATGGCACGAATGAAGGGTTGCGAGTGGTCATTGGCTCTAACTAAAATTGCGATGTCTTTGTAGGGTAATTTTTTTTCTTCGGTGAGGTACTGTATTTTCTTAACCACTTCTTCTGCTTCGTCTTCTACTTGCGCTCCGAATAGAAATTCGATGGGCTCTCCTTTTATTTTTCTTTCGGAGGTGAGTTTCTTGTTCACTTTTTCTTTTATTTCAAGTCGGTCTGGATTGTTGTGTTGAATGACTGCGTATGATGTCGAGAGAATTTCTTCAGATGAACGGTAGTTTTTGTTAAGCGTAATAATTTTTACTTTTGGAAAGTTTTTTTTGAATTGAATCATGTTGGAGATAGCTGCCCCTCTCCATCTATAAATTGCCTGGTCATCATCTCCCACGACGGTTATATTTTTTTTACTTCCAGCAAGTAAAATTGCAAGTTGGTTTTGGGCAAAGTTGGTGTCTTGAAATTCGTCGACCAAAATATATTTAAATTTATCTTGGTATTTCTTTAGAATGTTTTTTCTCGTTCTAAAAAGTTTCAGAGTGTTACTGATGAGGTCGGAAAAGTCCATTACGCCCTCGTTAATCTTTAACTCTTCATATTTTTGATATGCGTTTGCCAACTCGTTTGTCTTTGTAATTTCTTCTTCCGATTCTTTTTGCTTTTTTGCATACGAAAGATATTCTTTGACCGAAACATCTTCATCCTGGAGTCTGCTAAAGTGCTGGAGAAGTCCTGATAAAAATTTAGTAGGATTACCAAGAGGACGAAAATATTTTAAATCAAACTCAAATAAATGTTTGCGCATGAGCATAATTGCTTCTGTTTCGTTTATGAGGTGATAACTTGGATCGAGTCCAATGTGAATTGCTTCGGCTCTAAGAATTCTGTCACAGAAAGAATGAAAAGTAGAAATCCACATCTGAGTATATCCGTAAGGCATTATCATGTCAATTCTTTCTTCCATTTCTGTTGCTGATTTTTCGGTAAAAGTTAGGGCAAGGATCTCGTCGGGAGAGATATTTTTTTTGGTAATAAGAGATTGTATGCGCTGGGTAATAACGGTAGTTTTTCCAGTTCCTGCTCCTGCAATAATCATGAGTGGGCCATCTTCATGGTCAATAGCGCGCAGTTGGTCTTCGTTAAGAATAGTGGTTTTGGGCATGCAAGTATTATACTATAATAGTAGTTATGAACGCTCCTATGCAGTTTACTTTGATATTTGTAAAAAAAGAGCAGGTAGCAAAGGATACGTATACGTTTTATTTTGATCGTATAGGAAATAGCTTGTGGTTTGATTTTATCGCTGGGCAATATGTAAAAATGACTTTCGGAGAAGAAAATCATCTTTTCACTATTTCTTCTTCTCCTAATAACAAGAATTTTTTAACTATTACTACCAAGATGAGGCATAGTTCGTTCAAAAAAGCTTTATTAAATTTAACCACAGGTATACCTGTGTCATTTGAGGGCCTTCGGGGAGATTTTGTACTAAAAGAAACGGATGCGGAGTATGTGTTTTTAGTGGGCGGAATTGGTGTAACTCCATTAATGAGTATTTTACATTTTTTAGACGAACAAGAATTACCTACCAAGATTACTCTTCTTGCTTCTTTTTCTACCGTTGAAGAAGTAATTTATTACAAAGAATTTAAAGAAATTGAAAGCAGAAATCCAAATGTAAAAATTGTATATACCCTTACTCATCTTGAAGAATCGGTTCAAACTTGGACTGGGGAAACCGGAAGAATATCAGAAGAGATGATAAAAAAATACATAGTGAATGTTTATAATCCCTATTATTATATTGTTGGTCCGCCAAAAATGGTTGATGCAATGATAGAAATTGTTGAAAAAATGGGAGTTAGGAAGGAGAAAATGGTGAAAGAAAGTTTTTCAGGATATTAACATTGGTTTTTCTTCACCAGCATCTTCTAGAAGTTTGGTAGAGCTTAATTTGTTCCCAAGTTGCGCGAAGTTAGTTGATACATTGGAAAATTGTCCGCTTGCGTTGGTTAGGTGTTTGCCGAGCGTGGTGAGGTTTTCTTCTACTTTTTCATAATCGATTTGCAAAGCTCGCAAAAGCTTGAATACGTCTTTTGATTTTTGTTCAATTTTCTTTCCCTCAAAAGAGAGGAGAATTGTTTGAAGCGCCATATACATAGTGCTTGGTGATACGATATAGACCCTCTGCTTCCTGGCATATTCCATGATATCGGTGATATTAACGAGTTCGTAGTATACAGATTCACTTGGAACATACATGAGCGCAAAATCCATAGTGCCTTCTTCGGGTAAAATATATTTTTTTGCAATTGCGTCAATATGTTTCTTCACATCACGAATAAATTCTTTCTGCATAGCAGAATACTCAGTACTTCCGGCTTGAGCCTTAGACATGCGCTGGAAATTCTCCATAGGAAATTTGCTATCAATAGGGAGAATGCCTGCATCTGTTTGGATGGCGGCATCTACTTTTTCTCCGCTTTTGAACGTGTACTGGAGATGAAAACTATTTTTAGGAAACATTTGCGTGATGAGGTCTTTTAGTACTTGTTCGCCGATATTACCTCGAAGCTTAGGGCTTTTCAGAAAATCTTGAAGTTCCTTCATGCTCCTGCCAATTTCTGACATTTGTCCGACTTCTTTTCCCACATCTGCAATTACTTGTGCTGCTTTATCAAGGCGGAGATTAAGTTGTTTAGAATTTTCTTGCAAGACCTTGGTCATTTCAGTGGAGCTACTTCTCATGGCTTCGTTGAGTGTTTTGTTGGTAGCGTTGATAGTAGTTTGCATGCTTTTTAGCCATTCAAAAAGTATTGGGTCTTGGGTGGGAGTTTTTAGTTCGGAGAGTTTTTTGTTAAGAAAAAAAATAACAATTCCAA
>CAYICR010000004.1:5113-19755 GCA_964361925.1 uncultured Gammaproteobacteria bacterium | reverse complement strand
CATATTGTTTGAAAGGTTTTGGTAACTAGTTCTGGGGTAAGAGAACTTGCGTTGAATTCTCTCACTGCATTATTTAAAATATCTACTGGAGTTGGTTTTGACTCCGTATCTTGTGCGGGTTTTACTTCTCTTGCGGATTTTGAAGCTTCAAATACATCTGGTAACAAACCTGCTACGCGCAGTGCGTCAGCCTGTTTATTCATAAGATAGATGCCTTTGGCATACTTTCTCGCATCTCTACCTGACATTCGCATTTCTTTATAATTCTGCGCCATAGATGAGCATCTTATCACACTATGAGATACTTTGTCAAATTTTTGACCGTAACAACTCCTCTACTTTCTCTGCAAGAAATATTTTCATTAAAGACTGGTATGGAACATCTCTTTTATTTGCCATTTCTTTAATACGCGCCAATAACATTTCAGGAAGCCTGAGTGAGATAGTCTCGGTTGATGGCTTGAGATTAGGAAAAATTACCCTTTCTGCCTTTGACCAATCAAAATATTCCGAAGAGTCAGCAATCCCCCAAAACTCTCGTTCTTCATCTTCGTTCTTAAATTTTGGTATTTTCTTGAACTTGTTTTTCATACTCCCTCCTTTCTTTTTTATGCATATCTCGCACTGAAATTATCCTAATTTCATCTTTCCGCATGGTGAAGAATATTGATAATTTTCGCTTCTTATCTGTAATCCCCCAAATCATGTGTCGCCTTTCGGACAACGAATGTTTTACATCATCAAGAATAAAGTTGGGTTTGTTAAAAAATACCTCTTCTGCTTCTTTATTGGTTATTCTATGTTTTAATACATTCTTGTCCCTATTTCCCTTATCCCATTCGAATATAATGACCTCAGGAAGTATCCTCACCCCATAAGTATATTGCCTACATATACAAATGTCAAGAGCCCTGTTTCCCGAGTATTTCCCGAACAATTCCCTAATCCTTAATTTTTATCCCTTGTGCTATACTACGAATTGATATGGATATTGATTTGCTGATACGCTCTGCAATTTTTTCTGACCATGAAGAAGAAAAAAGGGCAAGCAGAGAACAGATATTTGACCTCGCCAAAACATCTGGCATCATCCCCTCTTCTCTCCATAGCCCCTATCAGGCTTTTGCGCAAGGTAAAATTTCTGGGTTTACTATCCCTGCGATAAATGTCCGCACGCTCACCTATGACATGAGTTGCATCATTTTTAAAACTGTGCTTGCCAATCAAATTGGCGCGGTTATTTTTGAGATCTCCAGATCTGAGATGGGATATACCCATCAAAGTTTTGGCGATTTCGCGCTTTGTGTGCTTGCAGGGGCGATAAAAGAAAATTATAAGGGCCCTGTTTTCCTCCAGGCAGATCATGTGCAGATTAACAAAACAAAATTTGAATCAAACGAAAACCAGGAAGTACAAGATGTTCAAGCCTTCATTCAAGAAGCGGTATCTGCGGGATTTTATAATATCGACATTGATGCTTCAACGCTGGTTGACCCCTCTCTGTCAACAATTCCAGAGCAACAAAAAGACAATGCTCGAATTACCACCCTGCTCACTGATTACATACGAGGTATTCAGCCTGTCAATACAATTATAAATATTGGCGGAGAGATAGGACATATCGGAGATAAAAACAGCACATCAGAAGATCTGGAGGCATTTATGTCTCTTTACAACCCTTCATCTCAACAGGGTATAAGCAAAATAAGTATTCAAACAGGATCCTCCCATGGCGGAATCCCTCTCCCCAATGGATCGCTTGCCGATACCCAGATTGATTTTTCGCTTATCAAGACGGTGGGTAATCTTGCTCGTAGCAAATACGGGCTTGGTGGCATAGTACAACACGGCGCGTCCACTCTACCCCTGCAGCTTTTTGATGAGTTTCCAAAATCAGACACACTGGAAATACACCTGGCAACAGGGTTTCAAAACATTGTGTTTGATACGATACCAATCGCGCTCAAACAAGAAATGTACGCGTGGGTCAAAGAAAATCTGCAATCAGAAAGAGAAAACAACTGGTCAGAGGAACAATTCTTGTATAAAATGAGGAAAAAATCTCTTGGTCAATTTAAAAAACAACTGTGGGATTTATCGGCTTTAGATAAGCAACCTGTTCTTGACGCGCTTTCAAACAAACTTCAGAATATATTTGAAAAACTTAATGCATCCAACACCAAAGAAGTAATCACCCCTTATTTGCAAAATTAGACAGCCTCTTTTTTTGATTTAAAGAAAAAATATCCCACTATCAAGAATGTGATAATTGGCGTTATCCATTCGGGAATGTGCAGCCCAAAACCATTGAGAAGCATAATGCTTCCCAAAAATAGAATCGAATACATAGCGCCATTTTTGAGATACACATACTTTTTTATTTTATCGATATTACTTATCGTTAACTGCCTGAGCACAATAGCACCAAGTCCACTTCCCAGCAAAATTAGCGGAATCGAAAGGGTGAACGCAAAGGCACCAAGTACTCCATCAATTGAAAACGTCGCGTCAATAACCTCAAGATACAAAATCTTGCTCACGTCTGATCTAGAAACGTTCAACAGCTTCGCTTCTTCTGCTTCTGCGTTTTGTTTGAATCCGTGGGTGATAAAAAAAGCAGTTGAACCAATTACCGCGGAAAAAGCCATAGCAGAGCTTTGTCTAAGAGCCAGCCACACAACTACCGTTAAAATGATGGAGATGACTGCGTAAAACCAAACGCCTTGCCCGTGGAAAAACCGTTCACCGCGAAGCCCATACCTTTTGGGTTCCAGAAAAAGCCAATGGAAAAAAAGAAAAATCAAGAATATGCCGCCACCAGTAAGCAAAATAGGAGATGCTTCTTCTATCGCAGCAAGCGCATGCGGATCACTACTAAAGCTTGCGGTAAGCGCCCCAATGGGCCCAAGAGACGGTGCTGTTGCAAAGATAATTCCCCACGGAAGAAGACCTCTCACTATAAAAACCGCGAACAACATCCCCCATAGCAAAAACCATTTTCTCGCTTTTTGGCCCATGGTTGAAAGCACTTCAGCATTAATGACCGCGTTATCAACACTACTCACAACCTCAAAAAAACAAAGCCCCAAAATAATTGCTATTGCAGAAAAAATTTCCATACAAATGATTATATCATTTTCTAGCTACTTTTTTACAAACTTGATCTGAAAAGTTTTGTCTTCCAAAAGCCTTGTCTCACCCGACGCTTCACCATTTCTTTTTTGTAAAAATGACGGCATACTACTTATTTCTAAATGGGGAGGGTAGATCAAGGAAAACGAATATTGATCATCAAGAGTACCTGGTTGCTTAAAAATTTTGTATGAATATGCAGGATTTAGCGCATTTACCGGAAATACAAACGGATAATTATAAGAAATAGTAATAATTTTTATTTCCTCTTTGGGTACGATCATCAAAAGCCCATATACAGTTTTACCAAGCTCTTCATATCGCTCCACTTCCAAATCTTCTGGAGGAACAAATTTCTTCGCTTCATATATAAGAGGGTCTATAATTGCTGGGATTATCCTCTTCTCATTTTTATCTATATATAAAGAAGAAATTGTGCTTCCTTCTGGCAAGGCTATTCTGACATACGCCTTATAGTCTCCATTTGTATTGTTATTTTTATACATTAATGCCAACGTTCCCCGCATCGAACCGTCGTCTTGTATATTCACCTGGTGAACCATTCTTCTTTTGAGTAAATAATTTGCCTTATTCACCCCAATATTTGCTTCGTTTACCGAAAGAAAATCAAGTACGCCCAGGTCTATAAATGGCCTTGTTTCTTCCAGGGTTGATCCAGCACCGCTTATATTAATCACTTTTTGGATTTGACTACTATTCATAGCAATCATAACGTGCTTTTGCGCAATGGCACTATTCACAACTTCCAAAAGCTTCATATATGAAACTTGTTTTTGCACAAGTATTTTCTGTTGTAATGCGAAAAACAGTGAGCGGAGAAAATCTTTTTTTTGCGAAGATCCCGGGAAAAAATTCTTTTCTGCATGATCTTGGGTGAGTTGATAAAAATTATTTGTATCAACTGTCTCACGATAGTCAGATACATATACCGGCCCTGTTGCCACCAAGAGATTTTTTACAAAAGTCGTATCAACAGATATGACTCCATCTACTCTATCTCCTGTTTCTGCTTTTAAAAATACTGCAGCAGCAGATGCGGATTTGGGGAAATCAAGATCAAAATTACTATCGCGCATATACCAATGCACTGACGGCAAATATCTTCGTATCGCAAAGGGTGGCTCTATATGCGCCTTCAGTTGACCGTCTGCGTCATACACATCAGCAATACTAAAATTCTCCAGTTTTCCTTTATCAAAATCTACAATCGCGTATGATCCAATAAATCCTCCTGTCGGACGAAGCTCCATATTATTTTGAAACAACACAAGATATTTCTTTTTTTCATTCATTCCAAAAATTTCAGGTAAAAAATCGGAGGTGTTTTGAAACAATGAAGTAATTCTGTCTAAAGAGTTTATGAACGCGAACGCCGACTGTACAGGCATTATTTTGGTAAAAAGAAGCGGTGGATTTTCTTTGGTGGAAATTTCTGCTTGAATTTTTTGATACGAGACAAGCGCTTGTTTAAGATTGCCTATTCCTGACGCAAAACTCAAGGACGCGTTACTACCCTTCTCTCCAACCTGTTTTAGGTCAGAAAATCCATTAAGCAGTTGCGCCCCGCCTTCTAAAAACACCTGCCCTGCTCTGATGTTGTCTTCTATGATAACTGCTGTCTTTTTTTGACCAATATATCCATATTCCAAGCTCAACACAGCGCTTCCCTGTAGGGCAAAATTAAAAAAGTATCTTGAAAGAAATAAAGCGGTTTTTGCTTGTCCAATATCCCCCTTTTCCAAAGAATATCGGGCTCCCACCGTGGCAAATATGCCAAAAAATAGAAAGATGCCAACCATTAATGTTGGAAGCAGAAGTACAAAAATAGCTGTTTTTAAAACCCAAAAAAAACTAAAATCTTTTTTCTTCTTTTCCTTAAACGGCTTGGGGAATATAGGCCCTGTCTTGATATTTTTTAAAACTCCTGCCTGCCGATGAGGCAGGTCCCCTTGATTAAGTAATCCAAGATCTTGTATCTTTTTTTGCAAAGGATATTTATCCCCTATCATATATACCCCTTCTTCATCCATGTCTTTTTCCTCCTGGTCAAATAAATCTTTAAAAAAATCTATTTGTATCAATGGGTTTATTTTGTGGAATATCCAAGCAAGAGATAATTCTGTTGGCGAGTTTTTTGAAAATATAAAATATTTTTTCTCCGGCGCGCGTTGGAATAAAACCTCTTTAATTGCATCTATTGCATCATCAAGAAATATAGGGTGCGCGCGCCTCATACCCATACCAAGAATGGTTACTCTTCCCAATCGCACCGACTCTTCTATATATCTATGAATGGCAAAAGATGGATTTGTCTCCACATCTTTTCCAAAAATTTCTCCCAACCAAATCAGACAAGACTGCTTATATCCCCCCAGATAACTTGCCAGCTGCCCAGCGCTTGGGGTCAGTCTATGCGCTATCACAAATAGCTTTGCATTATCAAGATCTGCTTTACGAACAAACTCGGGAAGTAGCTCCTTTATCTCTTCCTCCTCATGAAAAAACACCACAATATGGGTGTATTGGATGTCGGGAATTTTTGGAACTCTTCTGCGAAATTGAAGAAAGTCAATATTTTTCCCCTCAAGACCCCTGTTGTTCTCCCCCACAAAAACAATATTCCAATCGGGATAATCAGAAGAAATTTTTTTAATCAGCTCTTTTGCGAAAACATTTTTTTTGTCAACAAAAAGGAGCGATTTATTTTCATCTTGCTGGGCCAACACAAACGTAGTTTTTTTCATATCTTTGGGCTCATGCTCATTGTATCAAGTTACAGGAGATTGTCGAGTGCTTTATTTACCATCACATCTGCTTCTTTGTTCTGCTCTCTTGGCACATGAGCATATCTGATGGGAATTTTTAATAGAGCTTGGTTTTCTTTTATGGAAAAGGAGATGGTTCTTAGGTCGTTATTTTTTATTTTATAAATTCCATTTAATTGCTGAACCACCAAAAGCGAATCAAGAAAAAAATCAATTCCTGAAACACCTTTTGACTTTTTCATATAATCTATAATCCAACTTGTTGCCCAAAGAACTGCGCGATATTCCGCAATATTGTTCGTCGCAATTCCAATTTTTTCTCCATGTTCACAGAGAATTTTTCCGCTTTTATTTTTAATCACCACACCAATACCCGCTTTTCCGGGATTACCCCTGCTTCCCCCATCGGTATTTACTATGAGGCTAGTTGTACTTTCCATAGTGAAAATTGTTTTTGCTGTGCAAAATTTTAAGCGAAAGTATAACAACTATCAATGCTTCCGACAACCCCGTGATAATCGATGATGCGATGTATGAATAAGTCGGGATAAAAATCACATTCGCTATAACATTCAGGGTCCCTATTATAAGATATTGCCACACGAGAAATACTTGCTGTTTCTTGGCGATAAGAACCCACTGGAGAATGCTGCTTGCAAAAAACAATGGCAAAGATAAAAGTAAAATACGAAAAGGAACAATTGCTTTATAAAAATCTGGGTCTATCAAAATAAGCAGGGGGGAGGCAATCCAAAAAATAGCAATCAACACTAAAGATACAGGAAGGCTCATAGTCAAAAATTTTATACCAACCTCCGCTGAGGTTCTATTATTTTTCTCCGCGTCCAGGAAGTGTGGATACAGAGCGTTTGTCAAAAATAGGGGGAGCGTAAGGAGAAAATCAAAAAAGCGATATGAAAGACCATATGTTCCCACCTCTGCCGATGATTTAAAAAATGAAAGGATAATTATATCCGCTCGAAAATACACAAGATTAAATACGAGCATCGCGCCAAGAGGCAAACTTTTTAAACACAATTGTTTTATCCGCCCAAAACTCAATGTATCAAGAGATATGGATTGCTTGGCAAAAATAAAAGATACAATAGCGGTAATAATATTTCCAATTAAAAGAGACAAAAGCGCTGATGAAAGAGTCAGCGCGCTATACGCTTGGATAAAGAAAAAAAGACAAACGCTCACCAGCGATCCGACCAAAACCGACACGAACAGATGCTCATATTGTTTTCTTTGTTGAAAAATTGCAGTTGAAGACTGAAGAATGCTTTGGACAAAAAGAGTTAAAGAAAAAACAAAAATACCAATCCGAACATTGTCAGAAAAACCGATCGCTCCAACTGAGCGGGGGAGCGCAAACACAACAATATTTAAAATTGTTATTAGGAAAACGGCAATTAGAAGCCTCGTATAAAAAAGGGTTTTAAAAGATATATCTTTTTCTTGCAAAAATACTGCATTAAACCCAAAATCAACCAAAATATATCCAAGGGTAACCAATGAAACCACTTTGGTAAAATCACCGTATCCGGAAGCGCCAAAATATCTTGCCAAAAAAATAGTAATTACCAAAGTAACAATGGATGTAATGCCTTTTGCAAAAACCTGGGCAAATGTATTTTTAAGAATCAGCAGCATATTTCTTCCTTACGTTATTGTACCAGAAGTAGTAAGAATTTTATTCCAAATAACTCCCAACACAAGGGTCATGAGAAGTTGGCCCTGTTGAAGGGTGAAAAAATAATGATCAAAAAGACCAATGAACAAAAAGGAACATAAAAGCATCAAGCAAAACTCTTTATCTTTTTTAGAAAGTGAGAAGACATTTTTTGTGGTGAGATACAAAAAATAAACCACCATGCCAAACGAAAAAATTCCACCCTCTGAAAACAGTAATAAAAAAATTGAATGAACGGGCTGATACATGACAGGAGAGAGTCTTGTAATATAAGAGGATAGCTCGCCAAGATAATTATTTAGACCTACTCCAAAAAACATATGATCTCCGAACATATCAATAGATGCACGCGCCAATACTATTCTTTGAGCTACTGATTCATTTTGAAACGATGTTTCGTATAAACGGCTTGCAAACAGCGTTTGAGAAAAAATAACAAGCGCAAAAACGAGGATTGAAAATATGAAAATAGAATACCTGTCTAAGCGGTGCTTTATGAACAAGTAAGAACCGAGAACTATCCCCATAATCCAAACAGCTCTACTCAAACTTAACAAAATTCCAATCCCTGCAACCAAAACAGTAAAAGAAATAAATAAAACCCTGTGTTTGTTTGACTCAAAAAAATGCAAAAATAGTAATGTTGTAAAAAGTAAATATCCTGCCAAAACATTGGGGTGGGGGAAGGTGGCATATGGACGAAGAATTAGGCTTCCCCCAATTGAAGCATTTGCAATTCCAGGGGTTTCTCCGTTAAATGCTCTTTCGCCGAAAAAATAAAATAGCCCTCCCAACGAACCATGGTGTATAAATTGAGCCATTGCTAAAAATCCAGAAAAAAGTATCCCTACCCAAAGGCTAAGCGCAAATGTTTTTTTTGAAAACTGAAAAGCGGCAATATAAAAACCAAAGAAAATAAATTCAATAATTTTTATCATCCCATATAATCCTGCGTAGGGATTTTTCGAAAGCACTACGCCTATGCCAATCAGAAGAAAAAAAATGACAAAAGAAATACTTCCGCAATATTCTTTTTTTACTATGCTTGATATAAATATTTTTCTTCTTGCAAAATAAAGAAATGCCAAACAAATAATACTTATATCTGAAACGTAAAGAGTGGGGGAGAGGTAGTCGCTGCGAACGCCATTAATAAAAGAAAAGCTGGGCCAAAAGTGTCGGCCAAGCTGAGAAACGAGCAAAAAAATAGTGAGGTAAAAAAATATTTTTTCCAGTTTTGCAAAAAGCATGCAACATTAAGAAACGCGAGGCTTTACAACCAACACTCTGTCTTTTCCTTCTCCTATAGATTCCGAGGCGACTTCTTTGTCTTCTTGAAACAGAAGGTGAACCACTCTTCGCTCCCAAGACTTCAACTCTGGAAGCACTATTTCTGACCCCTCTTCCAATACTCGCTCACGGGTTGTTTGAGCCAAGCTCTCAAGATACATAGTTCTATTTTTTTTATAGTCTCCGACCTCTAGTGAGATGCGATGAAACTCTCCAAGCTTTTTGGAAACACAAAGCGCAAGCACTAGCTGCAACGACTCCAAGATGTCTCCATGGTGTCCAATGACTATGCCCGTATCCTGCGTCTCAAGGACAACTTGTATCATGTCGTCTTTTTCCTCCAGGGTAAACGCCCCCTCTATTCCCAACAAATCAAAAAGTTCTTGAATCGTGTCTTTAATTACTTTTTCGTTTTTCATTTTTTAAATATTTTTTCTTTCCAGGGAGCGAGCGCCCCAAGCCCGCTAATTTTATATTGCTGTAGTATACCAAAAATAGTAAACGTATTCCAGTAGAGGGAAAGTCCTATGGCAAAGTTGTAAGAAAAGAACCCAAGCATGATAGGAAGCATGTAAAGCGATTGTGTTTGAAAGGCTGTCGCAAAATCATCTTTCTTCTCTTCTTTTTTGGCAAGAGCCTTTTTATTTTTTACAACTACTGCAACGGGCGCCATCATTTTGGCCTGAATAAATTGAAGACCTCCTGTGATAAGGGGAATGGCGATAACAATCGGCATAATTGCCAACAAATTTCCGGGAGTCTTGCCAAGAGGAAAACCAAAAAAAGACAGGTCCCAGCTGTGAGTTAATTTCAACCAATCCACGTAGGCAATACTATTCATATATGAGAGGGCTTTTGCTGGATCTTCGGTTACTGCTTTTTGCAGGACAGTATACAAAGACCAGATAATAGGAAGCTGTACTAGAAGAGGGAGACATCCCGCAGCAGGATTAACCCCATGATCCTTATAAAGCTTCATTGTCTCCGCCTGCAGCATTTTTGCGTCATTTTTATGCTTATCTTTGAGATTGGAAATATGGGGAGATAAATCCTGCATTTTTTTGGATGTTTTCAGCTGTGAGTGGGTAAAAGGGTAGAGAACTATGCGCACAACTATCGTAAGCCCAATAACAGAAAAGCCAAGAGCATAAGGAATATGTAGATACAAAAACGCGTGATAAAGCGCCAAGAGGATGTTGAGAATAGGATGAATTAAAAGTAAATCAAATATCTGCATATTATGAGCGACTGAATGGCTGGCAAGACGCTAGTCTTTTTGTTGACAAATAAAGCCCGGTGACTACTCCATTTTCTAAAACTTTTTCTTTTGCGTATTGCGAACAGCTAGGATTATATTTACACGCGTTATTTACACCAACAAGCCCTCTTATCATAGGAGAAATAAAAAGCTGATAGAAATTCAAGATTAATATTGTTACTTTTTTCATATATATAATTTTGCTTTTAGGAATGCGTTCTCTATTTCTTTTTCTATTTCTTCTTGCTTTTTTTCTTTTATTGCTGGTTTTATGATAAAGAGTATGTCTGTACTTGTTTTTATTCTATCAAGCCTCGTTCTTGCATACTCCATAATCATCCGTTTGATTTTGTTCCGTACCACCGCTCTTTTGTCAATTCTTTTTGAAATAATTACGCCAAATCTACTTTCCTGTAATTGGTTTTTTCCGTGTTTAAGTGTAAAAATAGGGGAGTGTGTCGCATAAATAAAAACTTTTTTTTCTTGTATGGGCAACCTGTGCTTTTTTGATAACATGCGGTTATACTGCTAATCGCGTTCTTTTTTTCGCCCGTCGTCTTTGGAGCACCTTTTTTCCATCGTTGCTTCGCATGCGCACCATAAAGCCATGTTTGCGCTTTCTTTTCACCTTTTGCAATTTAATCATTTTTTCCATAGGTATTGCTAATTATAGCAAAAAAGCGAGAGAAAGTCATTACGGCCTTTGTCTCACCAAGATTTGCCTCTTGCAAAAAGTTATCCACATCGCTACACTTCAGACCATGGACACCAACATCATTACTTCTTCGTTGTGGCAAAAAGCTCTTTCGGTAATTCAAACCGAAACCTCAAAAGAAAGCTATGTCACCCTTTTTAAGAAAACTACGCTACTTTCGCTTGAAGAGAACACCGCAACTATAGCCGCTCCTTCCACGATGATTATTGACCTTATTCAAAAAAAACACTTTGACCTTGTCAAAGCTACGCTCGATAAAGAAACAGGGCGGGATATATCCGTGGTATTCGTACCAAAAACCATCGTGGAGGAAAAGCCTGGAAATAAAACAGAGGCTCCGCTTTTTGTGGAACACTTGGTTACTCCTAAATTTGTCGGGCATCTTCCCCGCGTGAGACCTGACTACACTTTTCAAACGCTCGCTGTTTCCTCAAGCAATCAGCTCGCATACACATCTGCCACCACTGTTGCCAAACATTTGGGAACCTCGTACAACCCTCTTTTTATTTACGGGCCTGTTGGAGTAGGGAAGACCCACCTTATGCAAGCTATTGCCAATCATGTGTATCAAGAAGATCCTTCTAAAAAAATTATTTATATCACCTCTGAGGAATTTACCAACGAGGTGGTTGATGCAATTCGCACCAACCAAACCCAAAACATGAAGCGAAGGTTTAGAACCGCAAGCCTGCTTATTATAGATGACGTACAGTTCATCGCGGGAAAAGACAGGGTTCAGGAAGAGCTTTTTCATACCTTTAACATTCTCATAGACAATGGGTCGCAAATCGTTCTTTCCTCTGACAGACCACCCAATGAGATTAAAAAATTGGAAAAAAGACTCTCCTCCAGGTTTTCAGGCGGACTCACCGTAGACGTAGAGGCTCCAGATTTTGAACTTAAAACCGCTATACTTCTCATCAAAGCCAAGAAATATGGCATTGATTTGCCCATAGAGGTAGCCAAAACCCTGGCTGAAAGCGTACAAGACACCAGGTCTTTGGAGGGACAATTGCTTCGCCTTATAACTCAATCTCAAGCTAGCAACAAAGAAATCACGCAGAATTTGGCTGTGGAATCTTTGCTTCATAAACCCGATGAGGGTTTCCATTTTCATCCAGACGATGTGGTAAAGAAGGTGTGTGAATTTTATAATATAAAACCCACCCAAATAAGGGGACCCAAAAGAGACGCTTCTTTGGTACGAGCACGACAAGTTGCGATGTATTTGCTAAAAACCAACCTGGGATTAACTTATACAGAGATAGGAAATCTGCTTGGGGGAAGGGATCATACTACGATTATGTACGGTGTGGGAAAGATGGAGGGGTTGGTGGATAAAAAGGCTGGGGTTTCTGAGGATATTGTGGGGATAATAAAAAACGTACGTGGATAACTTGTCAAAAAATATACACGTGCAAAACTATTTAAAAGATGTTCACAAAGTTGTCAACAGGATATCCACATTTATTTAGCTTTTAACTCTTGCTTTTATCCACTTTTCCCTATACACTACTACAACTACAAATTTATAAATAAGAAGACTTTTAAAAAACACTAAAATGAAACTTCATATTCTCTCCGAAAACATACAAAAAAAAATATCTTTTCTTAACCATGCGGTGTCCGCAAAAAGCCAACTTCCCATATTGTTAAACATATTGCTTGAAGCAAAAGACGGAGAATTTAAAATCTTAGCAACAGATTTAGAAATTGGGATAGAAATAGAAATACCTGCCAACATAGAAGAAGAAGGATCAACAACAGTTTCGGCAAAAGTGTTTTCAGAACTTATCACAAGCCTTCCCACAGGGAGAATAACTTTTATAACCAAGGAAAACTCCCTTGAGGTAAGTACGCCAAAAACAAAAAGTTCGTTTCAAACAATCTCCGCAGAAGAATTCCCAAAACTTTATGAAGAAAAAGGGGAAGAGGCGATGGTTATTAAAAACGAAAAAATACAAGAGGATTTTGGGATGGTTGTTTTCTGCGCAAGCCTTGACATGGGAAGACCCGCCCTTTCTGGGGTATTGATAAAAGAAGAAGAGGCAGGATATGTTCTCGTAGCAACAGACGGATATAGGCTTTCGCTCAAACACTATATTACTGAGAAAACACAAGGAAAAAAAGCAGGCTTTGAAAAACCTATCCTTATTCCCGCAAGAGCAATAAGAGAACTTATTGGATTAAAACAGGACGGGGGAGACGTATCTATGTATATTTCAGACAAAAACAATCAGGTTTTGTTCTCCCAAGAAAACACAGCGCTGGTTGGAAGATTGCTTGAAGCAGAGTTTCCCAAGTACGAGCGCATCATACCAACAGATTTTGGAACAAAAGTGTTTTTTGATAAAGAAGAATTACAAAAAGCAGTGAAGGTGTGCTCTATTTTTGCCAGAGAAACGGCAAATATCGTAAGGCTTGCGATTCAAAAGGAAAAAATAGTTGTTTCTGCCAACACGCCAAGCGTGGGAGAGAATATGGTAGAGGTAGAGGCAAAGCTCGAGGGCGAAGAGAACGCTATTGCGTTTAACGCAAGATATCTTTTGGATCTTTTTGCCAATATTTCCCAAAGCGATATGACTCTTGAGATGTCAGGGCATCTCAACCCTGGCGTGTTTCGGATAAAAGACGACCCCACCTTTCTTCACCTGATTATGCCTATTCGCGTACAGGAGTAATTTGTTAGAGTAAACTCATGGGGAAAGAGTACGATCCTCGTAGAAGAGCAATTGTTTTAGGCGTGCCACTTTCTCTGTTGGCTTTGGCTTGCAGAAATCCTGCAAACGATCCCCCGCAAGTTCCAGATCTGATAAAACCAGCTGAAGACGAAATAAAAGCGCGAAACGGAGGAGTAGTTTTTGACGGCGATACTTTTTACATAATACGAGCAGGAAAAAAATATAAAATAGAAACAGCAGAAATTCCCACACTAAGAAGAACAACGAAGTTTGATCAATACAAAAGAAAAGTTTTGCCAAGAACAAGAGCGTTTATCAATGATTACGAAGAGGGCATTATTGACATGTCTCCCATAAATCTTGACCCTTTTAGCGGTACATCAAAAGAAGACAAAATACACGGTGGAGAAATAACCCTCTTTTTTCCAGGGTTTATGGATGACAACGGGGAAGCATATTCTCGTATGATTCCTGAAGTAGATACGTTTACCTCTTTGCGCAGCGCGTTTCGTCCGAAAAAGTGGACTGCTGGGGATGAACATTTTTTCACCTACGGTTCTGCGGGGATGAGAGAATATACATCTTCTGATACGACCAAAAGTCCAAGCGTAAACAAAAAGCATGCGTTGGATTTTGTTGATACGCTTTCACAAAATATGCCTTTAGCGCAAAAAAATGGTATTGGACATAGTCTTGGCGGATTATTTCTTTTGGAGGCTGCGATGGAGCGGCCTGACGATTTTAATAATCTTATCTTCATATCGGCTCCCCTTTTTGGTATACAAAAAACCATGGAGAGAAGAATGGCGGTAGGAACTCTTCACAATACGCTTGTGGCGCTGGGCATAAACGAAGAAGTAACAGAATATTTGTTTGCGTTGCATGAAGACGAGGCGCACAGAGAACGGGTTTTGCAATTCTTCAAAGATTTTACTGCTTCGGGGAGAAAAATAATCTCCTTGGCTGCGGGAGATGATCCTATTGTTCCCGTAGAATCATCTTTTGTTGAGGGTCACACAAAGGTGTATGGCGATATAAAGGAATATGGGTGGAGGAACATTCAGGAGGCGATAGCAAATAAAGG
>CAYICR010000004.1:0-5013 GCA_964361925.1 uncultured Gammaproteobacteria bacterium | reverse complement strand
TCAATTTTAACAGGTGTTGGGAGGAGTGGAAGATCAGAGGGGCCTGTTTCTTTTTTGGAGTTTGTAGCAAAGAATACAAAGAGAAAAAAAAGGAAAACACTCACGCAAAGAATAGCGAGAAAAAGAAACACGCGATTAGTTTTAATAAGCTCAATCATATATTTATGGACAACCCAAATTGTTAAAAATCTTCTCCGCAAGCGCTAAGTGCTGTGGATACCTTCCTGTTGCAAAAGGGTTTATGTTTCCCCACTTCAAATCCTGATACCTTGTTGGTTGTTCAGAGATATCTCTTAATACATAGTATGACACAAGTTCTGAAAAAGCCTCATCGATACCATCTCCTGAATAACTTGTCAGGGTGCCCTCGTTTGCTTGCGCTTGGGCCAACAGGGTGTCATAGGAAGGGCACCTAGGAGCGCCACTTGGCCCATGAATAATATGCCCAAGCTCATGTGCAATGATCTGTCTGTATAGGGGCGTCCCAACAGATCCAAGAGTGGTTGGCCCAATATGTATTTCTCCTTTTGCATTGAAGGTTTCTGTAGACCCACTGCTTTTGTTTATAAGAAGAATTGGCGCATTGGGAAACGCAGTCTTTGTGAGTGCAAAAAATTGTGGCGCGCGAGCTTTTGCCGTCCATAAGGTTTGCCATGTTTCATCGAGCTGTTCCCGCGTAAAGTCACTGGATGGACCCATAAAAAAATATGCGACGATTTGATCTTTCAAGTCCTTGGTGTTTGAGGGGGCAGGCGGTATTGTAACAGGCGCATCGGGCTTCTTATCTTCAGGGGCATCGCCCACCTTTACCAACACCTGATTTGAGTTTGTATTACCTGTATTTGGCGCAAAACCAGTGCCAATGTTGGTTATCCATGCGTCATTTTTATCAACCCGGACAGTCATGGTGACAGTTTGATAAATACTCATAGGGCTAAGTCCTGAAATTCTATCCATAGTGTCTGTCCAGCCATAATAAAAATTAACATAATCCTTCCATGCTCCTATTTCTCCAACTCCGATATCTCCTCGCCCATGGTATGCATTTTCTCCGCTGTTTCCAAGCCCAGAGTGAATACTCCACGTGTCCGTCTGTCCTCTGGGGTAGTACTCTTTGGCAATAAGTTCTGCGATGGCATTAATACCCTCTTCCATGGTGTCCCATGTGCCCCAATAGCGCCCCGCGCCAAAATCACCCCTTTTCATGCCCAAATACCCATCTCTAACATATATAATAGATCCTGGATTATTGATGTACCCGCCTCTTGTGCCATAAGCGCTTTCCATTCTCCAAACAGCCATGATAAATGCAGGATCAACATTGTGTTTTGTCCCTGCATCAAATACTGCTTTTGCCAAACCCGCATAAGGAGAACCCATGCCAATGAACTCTTTTCGTATCTGTTCTTCGGTTACTGTTACTTTTTGAACAGATCTGGTGAAAAACTCAGGAATCGATCCTGTTGGGGACGGAATAAACCGTTCTTGATTATCATCTTTTACCGCCCAAAAAACCCATTCAAGGGTATTGTTTTTTTGTATTGGATTTTTGCTTGCCGACTGAAAGGATGTTCCCTCAGGAATAGTTTCGGTAATTATAATTCTGTCCCCTGCTTTAGACGAAGCGCCCGCGCTTATGGTGTAGGTGAGGGTGTCCCCCACGGAGGCAGTTATTCGGTCTACAGATTTTGTGATGTCAAAGGGTTTTTGTGTAGTTGGTGCGGGTAGCAGATCTTCTGTTTTTGGATCAGGACGGTTTATAATCATGACAATTATCGCAACGCCGATAAGGATGAGAAGAAGAATTCCGAGCGCTGCCAAAACATAAGGATTCATGAGGAGCGCTCTTCCTGCCATTGCCCCGCTTCTTGCTGCGCCTCCAGCCCGAGAACCCAGGGATCCAAGCCTGTTGAGCATCCGTCCTCCTGCTCCTGGAGAACCAGGCGTTCTGGGTATTGAGGGGGGCTTTGGTGGAGGCGATTCTGGGGGTGGTTTTTGGGCAGGGGGCTCTTCTGGTTGGGATGGTTGGTTTTGAGAAGATGGTTGTTCTTCCTCAACCGCGTTTGACGCGGCTTCTTCTTGCTCAATCTGGTTAATCGCTTGTGCTAAATCTACCAGGCCTTTTTGCACGTCATTTTCTTCTTCTCTCTCAACCGCGTTTTGCCCATTTATTCTTTGTTTGGCAGAAAGTATGTCCTTGTTGCTTTTGGCGTGTTTTTCCAAAACATACGCCTGTGTTTTTTCGGGATGATCTTTGGTAAATTTGTCCCAAGCTTTTTCTGAAATTTGTTTATACAGTTTTTCTTCAAGCTCTACGCGCTCTTTTTCTGTGGCATTGGGGTTTTCTTTTTCAAGAATTGCCCGTCTGAGCGCGTATTCACCGCCAATGTTATTATGGGTGAGCGAAACGTTAGGATCATCGTCAAGATTGCCATAGGTTTTCTTTTTTGCTTCTTCATGGCGCGCAAGTGTTTTTGTAAGTTTTTGGTTGGTGGCAGCAAGTTCTGCGAGTTTTTTCCTTACTTTTTCATCAAGACCCTCGTTGTTTGGATCAGTAAGAGAGCCATGGAGAAAATCAGCGCCTTCTTTGGAAGAAAAATCCTCCACCCTGTGTTCCTTCAGCCATTCTCTTTGAAGATCATAGGCAACGCGCTGGTAATCCCACTCGTTTTCAAGCACGCTTGCTTTTATAAACGCGTTTCCAAGCCCTCCCATTCCTTTTCCCAAAACAGAACCTATGCCCAGGTTTGGCGCGGGAGCTGTTTGCGTAGGAGCAGTTTGAGTTTCCGCGTGTTCTTTGCTCAAGTCATCCCAAACCACCTGTACTTCTTTGCCAATCCAAAGAGAGCCATCTTTTACCTCGGGGTGGCTTGCAAGCCATGTGTACCACTGTTCAGAAGAGGTGACGCTCCCAAGATCTGGATATGAGGATGCAAATTCATTCCATTGTTGTATAGCTTCGCGCGCATTATCAGGATTTTGTTGGATAAACGTTCTCAGCTGGGGGCTGTTTCGTACTTTAAAGTTATCCATATATTATTTTAAAGTGGTGTTGGTTGTGGCATTTCTTGTTTTGCCATAACCTCTTGCGGTTTTGAAGTTACGATGTCGTGTTCAAAAGGCGCGGCAATAATTTTTAGCGCCACATGGTTTTGTCCCGCGAAAAATAATCCCTCTCCAATGTCAGCTGAAAGAAGAAGAGCTTTTTCTCCTTCTGAGAGATAAAATGTTTGGGAAACCATATCTATCTCAGCCGTTCCTTGCTTGAGAAGTATTTGAATAGAAGAGTTGGATAGCACTGCTTTTCCATAATCTGTAGAAAGAAAGTCTTCTACATCCTGGGTGGCAGTGGTGAGCCCAAGATAGTATTTGCGCGCTCTTTTGGCAATGCTGTAAACAAAAGAAGCGCTGTCTTCGTATTTCATCATATACCACGCTTCATCCAGGATAAGTACGCGTTTCTTAAGAGTTTTTCTCACCCTGGTCCAGACAAAATCCAAAATAATATGCATGGCAATTGGGCGCAACTGGTCCTCAAGAGCCTTTACTGAGAACACCGTGAAGGGATTTTTGATATCAAAGTTGCTTTGCTGATTAAAAATACCGCTTAAGCTTCCTTTGATAAATTTCTCAATGCGAAGCGCCAATTCTTTGGCATTTGCATCCTCCATGCCCAAGAGGGTTTTGTATAAGTCTTCCATAAGTGGCGGGGTTTTTGTTTGGGTCCCAGGGTCTTGGGTTATTCCTTTTTGGGCGTATGTTTCCACAAGCGCGCGGTCAAGTATCGCGTCTTCTCCCGCATTGAGTTCTCCCATGACAATTCTCAGCAGTCCGTGAAGAGATAAAATTTTAAGCCCAAGCTCATTCTCGCCTTCTTCATAAATTGCCGAGAGATCAAATGGATTTATTTTGATAGGGGATGAGGGAGTAAATGCAACGTGTTCGCCGTTAAGAGTGGTCGCGAGATTTTCATATTCTCCTTCAGGATCTACGATAATTACTTCGGTTCCAAACATGAATTGCCGAAGCGCTTCAAGCTTGATACCAAATGATTTGCCCGATCCTGATTTTCCCAAGACTACCTCATTGGCATTTTCAAGTGAGAAGCGGTCAAATATGATAAGGGAGCTGTTTTGCAGATTTAGTCCGTATAACACGCCTTTATCCTGGGTAAGGGTGGCAGAGGTAAATGGAAACGTGGAAGCCAAAGAAGTGGTATCCATATTTCGGGTGATGAACAATTCATCCTGTCCGGTGGGAATGGTGGATTTAAATCCGTCTTCCATCTGGAGCGTGGCGGTTTTGGGAAGAAGCAACAGAGACGAGAGAGTAGAATTAAGCCGCTTGGTATTTTCTTCAAGCTCTGCCAAATTGTCGGCAGAAAGCGTGACATAGAGGCTAAACTGAAAGAATCGTTCCACCCCCTTGGCTAATTCTTCTTGAAGGCCCAGGGCATCTTCAAGCCCTGCTGATACCTTGGGGTCTGCTGCTTTCCCCTGCTCCATGTCAGAGGATATTGTTGCTTCCATTTCGGCAATTTTCCTCCGAAGGTCAGAAAGAATATCTGGAGAGGAAGTTGGATAGACGAACATGGAAATATCCATGGAATGATCAAAATCAACCAGGGGAGAAAGCCAACTTGCAGACACAAAACGAGGGTAGTCAACAATAAAAAGCGTTTTGTGATAAGAGTCGCCAATTCTGATGAATTTAAAGTCAACCTCTATAGAAGATGGCGCAATTGCGTCAACAAGGGATACCATGCCTTTGTTGAGACCAGAAAGCGCGGGTGTAGGAACAGTGGCTTGTTCCATTATTTTTGTCCTCCTCTTACAATTGGCGCCCCGATGCCTTCAGTTATTGACGCTGAAGTAGAGTTGTTTGGATTGTAAATATCATAAAATAGTCTGACTAAGTCTTCTTTTTCCAGGATCTTTGCTTTAAGCGAGAGGCGCGATAATTGGGTAACAACAGTGTCTGTTTTGGTTTTAAGAGCGGAGGACACCGCGTCAA
>CAYICR010000003.1:0-22543 GCA_964361925.1 uncultured Gammaproteobacteria bacterium | reverse complement strand
ACGTTTTAATTGTATGTTTCTCGCGCGTTCCACCCGAGATCTAATCGTTTTGGAATCTTCAGAGTCTGTGGTATTTTCTGATGTTAATTTTTCAATTTTCACTGCGGGAATTTCCAAATGAACATCAATTCTGTCTAGTATTGGGCCTGAAATTTTCTTTTGATATTTAAGAATTTGACCAGTAGTACATGTGCACACATGCGAGTTATCCCCAAGATATCCACATGGGCACGGGTTTTGAGAAGCGATGAGCATGAAAGCGGCAGGAAAAGTAGCTCTTCCATGAGCCCTGGATATAGATACCACGCCATCTTCCAAAGGTTGACGAAGCATTTCTAAAATTGAGCGGGGAAACTCAGGAAACTCGTCCATAAAAAGAACTCCGCGATGCGCAAGTGATATTTCACCTGGCTTTGGAATCGTTCCTCCGCCAATAAGTCCGATATGGGATGTAGTGTGATGGGGAGACCGAAATGGTCTTGTGGTGACAATTGCGTCATTTTTCAAAAGGCCTGAAGTGCTGTAGATTTTCGTAACTTCAAGCGCTTCATTGAGCGTGAGGTGGGGAAGAATAGAGGGAAGGGTTTTGGCGAGTAAAGTTTTTCCAGCACCTGGTGGGCCCTTTAGCAATACATTGTGTGATCCAGCTGCCGCAATTTCCAAAGCCCTTTTTGCCTGTTCTTGTCCCCGAACATCTTTCATGTCAAACAAGAGTTGTTCTTCGACAAAAAATTCAGAAATATCGATGTGCCGTTGGGGAATTATAGGCGTTGTTTTGGTGAGGTGATTTAGTAATTCGTGTAAAGAAGAAACAGGAAAAATAATGATGTCATCTACAATAGCTGCTTCTTTGGCGTTCCCAGCGGGCAAATATATGGCGTCTTTTTTTTGAGATTTTGCAAAAAGAGTTTGGGGAAGTACGCCGTTAATTCTTCTGACTTTTCCGTCCAGCGAGAGCTCTCCGATAAAAAAAGAATTTTCAATATCAGCAACAATTTGCCCAGATGCGAGCAGAATTCCAAGGGCGATGGGGAGGTCAAAAGAGGGGCCTTCTTTTGGTAAATCAGCAGGGGCCAAATTTACCGTAATGCGTTTGGCGGGAAAATCACAGCCTGTATTTTTTATCGCGGACCGCACCCTTTCTTTGGATTCTTCAACTGCTTTGTCGGGAAGTCCGACGATGGTAAAAGAGGGAAGCCCTTGCGATGCCACGTCTACTTCTACATCAATTGCCACTGCGTCCAGTCCTGAAATAGCAGATGAGATTACTTTCGCGAGCATACTCATATAGTATCACACCCAAAAAAGCCTATAGTTGACATTTAGCGCTTGTTTTGGTACACTTTGGGCACGGAGTCGGCTGACATAAAGGGCAGCGTCCGTATAGGAGATCGCGTCGTGCAAGACGCAACTTTGTCCCAAGGGAATCGGATCAGCAGTCTGATCCTGATGGAAGAAGACCCCCATTCTTTCAGCCAAAGGCTGATTGAAAATTGGGGAGCAGTCCAAAAGATTGGCCGTGGAGAGGTCGATCAGGCAGCCTTCACAAAGGCTGTTTCGCACATTACCAACCCATTCGCAGGAGAGAAGGCCAAGTCTATTCTTTCATACCCGCGTGGGTACAAGCCCAGCTCGGTGGAAGAACAGGTCAGAGTCCTTCTCGGACATTTTGACTGGCTCGACACGAGCCATGTCAACGAGTTGAGCTCGAGTTGGGCGGAATACAAGCAGGCAGATGGTCTGTATGTAGTTCCGAAGCCATCCATGCTTGCGGCTCAGCTTGGTATGGCAGACTATTGGGAGACCTTTGGTTTGCTCACCGAGCAGGGTCCACTTTCGGCTTTGGCCTCGCAGCGCAAGTTTACGAACTATCGCGCTGGACAGCTTGAGCCAGAGAGATATCGGCTTTCACAGTCTGCACGGGAAGCCATCGAGGCGCTTGAGGCAACGCAATCAGGTGATCTGTTGGTTTTCCCTGCACAGACAGGAAAGCTGTATGCTGGATTCTCAGTCCGCAACGCGCGGTTTGAGATTGAGCACGCAAGCGAGCCATCGCAGTGGCCACTTCCAGCGTATTTCGTTGGCTGGATGATCTTTGCCAATGGGCATCGTATTACCAAGTACGAGCATTTGGTTATTGATTGTTCGGGTGACGAATATACGATTGAGCCCGAGGCGGGGTTCGACAGGGCGCTGTGCTTCAGCTTCGGCGCTGGAGGGCTGTGCTGCTACAGCGGGCTTGTCGCAGATGCGGGCGGCGTTTATGGTTCTGCGTCTGGGTTCTCTCGGTAGTGTCTCATCTTGGGCGGGATAGAGTCTTGGGATTTGGACCTTGGAGTTTTGCTTTCAAGGTTTTGGATCTTTGGATTCGTTCTTGGCCTTGGCCCTGCCCCGATGTGAAAATCGGGGCAGGGCTTTTCATTTATATCCCATAAAAACGTTATTTAATAAATTTTCTTTAAGTATTTCCCTTTTCTATATGTAAGTACTATTCTCTTAATATCTTTATCAATCCACTTAAGTTCTGTTTTGGTTTTGTATTCAGATTTTTTGACATAACAGTGACTATGGAAGCGAAGATTTCCTCCTTCATTTTCAAAATAAACTTCAGCTAGTTTATTATTAACAACTCCAAAACACCACGACATAGTAATTAAATTCTAACATAATACAGCTTATTTTTTAAATAATTTTTGAAACGTATCCCTATCCATATTGGCCTGTTTTAAGACTGCCCGTAAAGTTCCTAGGGCAATTGGCTTATTGTGAATTGCTATAGTAATTTTTCGTCCATCTCGGTGGATAAGGCGTGCGTGAGATCCTGTCTGTCTCGTAACGATAAATCCCTGTTTTTGAAAAAATTTAAGCAGAATGTGGGGTTTAACTTGAGGAAGTTTGCTCATGAAAAACTGAGGGACGTATTCTTGGGAAGAAGGGCTTTTATAGTAGTTACTATAACATGTTCTTTTTCAATCAGTATCTTGTCTCCTTCTTCTGCCAATGACTCAAGATGAAACTGGACAAGAGACAATATGTCTCTTTGTGCTTGTTTTAATGTGTCTGCTTCGGTTGAAATGCCAAGGAAGGGAACAGAGGCAGTATAGCACGCTTTACTTGTTCCAGTGCGCTTGTCTTTTTCAATAACAACAGTATAATTTGCTATTTTTTGTTTCATATTTTATAGTATATCATCAATCTATTATTTTGTATAATGATAATAGGTTATTGAAGGCAGGGTTACGGCTTTGCCTCGCCGGAAAAGTTTTACTCTCTTTACGAGTAGACACTACGTACTCAACTCCTCGTGCCTCTAAAGAAGAGGCCACATAAAATTCAGGTGAGATACCAAAGTGGTAAATCACCGGTGACCCATAAAGGGAGTTGGGTTATAAATTGAGCCCGAAGCGGAGTTCGACAAGGCGCTGTACTTCAACTTCAACGCTGGAGAGCTGTACTGCAACAACAGGCATGTCGCAGATGCGAACGACAATTATGGTTCTGCGTCTGGGTTCTCTCGGTAGCGATCACTTGTCTAGACAGTTTGTTTAACTGCCTTGATCCATCCACCAAGCATCTTGCCAATTTCTGCAAGTAAGAGCTGGAGATGTAGGTATTTTTTATGGTCCAAGGCTCGTACATCTTTTGCCAGACGAACGAGTACTTTTAAAAGATCTAATTTTACACTAGCTTTTTGTAATAGAAATAATTTTTCTTGTCCTTTGAGAGATGAAAGAGTGAAGAAGTACTCAAAAATTTTTAGTGTTTGGTTATCTATTTTTTGTCCCAAGCTATAGCGATCTTTTTTAGGAAAAAACTGTAAGTAGATATATAATTCTTTATAGAAGTCATACGTTTTCTGAAAAATGGGAATTGTAAAATCATTAGTAATCCGTTCCGTGAGGTGTGGTCGTGAGAGTCTTTCATGGTTTGTATGCTCAAATTATATCACTCGAGAATTTATTTCGAGCATGGCAAGAGTTTAAAAGAGGTAAACGAAATAAAAACGATGTCATAGCTTTTGAAAGAAATCTAGAAAATAATATTTTTTTTCTGCACGATCAACTCGTAGAAAAATCTTACAAACACGGGTTGTACAAAGATTTTTATATTACTGATCCAAAACTTCGGCATATTTATAAAGCAAGTATTTTTGATAGGCTTATTCATCATGCCGTATTTATAGTCCTAAATCCGCTATTTGAACCGACATTTATTGCCAACTCATATTCGTGTCGAAAAGGGTACGGAGCACATAAGGGATTTAAGAAACTCGTTTTATATTGTCGAAAATTATCCAAGAATTACACAAAAAACTGTTGGGCTTTAAAGTCTGATATACGAAAGTTTTTTGATAGCGTTGACCACGCAGTTCTCCTAGAAATAATAAGTAGGAGGATTCAGGACAATGACACTCTCTTGCTATTAAGAGGAATTATCGATAGTTATCATACATCCTTCGGAAAAGGAATACCGATTGGTAACCTCACGTCTCAACTTTTCACCAATATATACCTCAATGAGCTTGACCAATTTGTGAAACATGAATTGCGGGTACACTATTATCTTCGGTACGCTGACGATTTTATTATTTTACATAAAGACAAAAAATTATTACAGAAATACCTTTTGGAAATAGAGTTATTTTTGGAAAAATTCCTTCAGTTAAAGGTGCATCCACAAAAAACATTATTAAGAAGATTAGATTGGGGAATTGATTTTGTTGGATATGTCGCTCTGCCTCATTATCAAGTCATCCGGACGAAAACAAAACAACGAATTTTTAAGAATGTAAAGAAGCGGATGAAACAATACGAGAATGGAACTATTGATAAACAAAGACTCAAGCAGTCGGTGGCGTCATACTTAGGTGTGTTAAAACATGCTCATGCACACAAGCTGGAAACATCTCTTAAAAAAATTGTTGACAAAGATTACGCGATAGGGTAACATAAACTATGGATAGGTCAAGCTCCTCTTTTTCTACTGGCCTTACATTTGATGACATACTTCTGGTTCCTCATTATGCAGATTTTTCTCGTTCGGATATAGATTTTTCAACACGTCTTACGAAAAAAATTACATTAAAAATTCCCTTTGTTTCATCTCCTATGGATACGGTAACAGAGCATGCGCTTGCGATAGAACTGGCAAAGCTTGGCGGAATTGGAATTATTCATAGAAACTTATCAATAGAAAACCAAGCAAAAGAAGTAGCGCGGGTAAAAATTCATAAAGATAAATTGTTGGTTGGCGCAGCTGTTGGTGCCAACACTGGATTTGAAGAAAGGGTAAAAGCACTGGTAAAAGCAGGGGTGGATGTAATCGTGATTGATTCAGCTCATGGATTTGCCAAGCCAGTAATTGAAACAACAAAATATATAAAAAATAAATACAAACAAATAGAAGTTATAGCGGGAAATATCGCGACCGCAGATGGGGCAGAAGCTCTTGTTTCAGCAGGAGCAGATGGGCTTCGGGTTGGTATGGGTCCTGGTGCTATTTGTACCACAAGAATTGTTTCTGGGATGGGGGTGCCTCAGGCAACAGCGATTATGAATGTAGCAAGGATGGTAAGGAACCTGCCTGCCGGCAGGCAGGTTCCTATTATTGCTGATGGAGGAATTAAATATTCCGGAGACATGGTAAAGGCTTTGGCGCTTGGCGCTTCAACGCTTATGATGGGCAGTTTTTTTGCGTCCTGTGTTGAATCCCCAGGTAAAGTATTAAAGCTTCGTAAAGATCAGGTTCCGCATCGTTTTCAAAGTATTTTTACCAAAAATAAAATAACGTATTTGTTCAAACAGTATAGAGGTATGGGATCTATTGCTGCGATGGAAAAGGGAGTAAATATAAAATCAGAAGGAGAGTTTCATGGAAAAGATTACAAAGATAGAGTGTTGGTAGCAGAGGGAGTGGAGGGCATGGTTCCGATAAAGGGAACAGTGAAGGAACTTCTTGATCAAGCGATTGGCGGGATGAAATCAGGATTTTATTATGTGGGCGCAGGGGATATAAAAACGCTTTGGAAAACAGCAGAATTTATGCAGATAACGCAAGCATCGTTAACAGAAAGTCACCCGCATGATATTTTGGTAACTAATCCAGGGAAGAATTATGAGTAGGTATGATTTATATTATTGATTTTGGATCACAAACAACTCACTTGATAGCCCGAAGATTAAAAGAGTTGGGTTCGAAAATAGAAATTTTTGAACCAGATGGAGTTATGAGCAAGATCAAAAAAAATCCACCACAAGGAATAATATTATCTGGTGGTCCATCATCAGTTTATGAAAAAGGTGCCCCGACATTGGATAAAAAAATATTTAATTTAAACATTCCGATACTTGGCATTTGTTACGGCATGCAGTTAACGGCAAAACTTTTAGGTGGAGAAGTAGTGTCAGGTAAGAAGGAGTATGGACCAGCCACCTTAGAACTATCAACTATCAACGATCAACTATTAACTAAATTGCCTGAGCAATTTACCGTCTGGATGAGTCATGGGGATGAGGTGTTATCAATGCCAGAAAGTTTTGAAATACTGGGCTCTACAAAACATGTGCCATATGCGTTTGTGCGAAATAAAAAGAAAAAAATATATGGCGTTCAGTTTCATCCAGAGGTAGAGCACACGCAAAATGGCTTGATGATTTTTCAAAACTTTTTAAAAATTTGCAATGTTACGTTGGTAAAATCAAAAATAAACACAGACGAAATAATAGAAAAAATTAAAGATCAAGTGGGGGATAGCTATGTGATTGGCGCGGTATCCGGTGGAGTGGATTCCACTGTCGCAGGAGCGTTAACCGCTCGCGCGATAGGGAAGAGATTCTTGCCAATATATGTGGATACGGGGCTTATGAGAGAAGGAACTGCAGATCAAGTCAAGAGAATTTTCACGAATTTTCACACTCAACCTATAGTGATAAATGCGGTGGGGGAGACGCTTCAAAAAATCCGGGGGATTGTGAATCCGGAAAAAAAAAGAAAAGTAATAGGTATGTTATTTATCGAAATTTTTGAGCGAGAAATGAAGAAATTTATCAAATCTGGAAAAAACGTAAAATTCCTTCTGCAAGGCACTATTTACTCAGATGTCATTGAATCCAAGGGCACCAAGAACGCGTCCAAAATTAAAAGTCATCACAATGTGGGTGGATTACCAAAGAATATGAAATTGCAACTTCTTGAACCACTTCGTGAGTTTTATAAAGATGAAGTACGAACGATAGGAGGACAGCTTGGTCTTCCCGATGAATTTATTCATAAGCAAACATTTCCTGGTCCTGGATATGCAGTGAGAATTCGAGGAGCGGTTACGAAAGAAAGATTAGCAAAAGCCAAAAAGGCAGACGGGATTATTTTGGAAGAGTTGGCACATGCAAATTTATTGCAACACGTTTTTATGTCTTTTCCCGTTATGACAGGAGCGCAGTCAACAGCGGTTAAGGGAGATGGGAGATTTTTTGGAGAAGTTATAGCACTTCGGATTGTAGAATCAAAAGATATTATGACTTCTACCTGGGCCAGGCTCCCCTATGATGTATTGCAAAAAATCTCGTCACGAATAGTAAATGAAGTCGAGGGAATTTCACGGGTAGTGTATGACATTTCCACCAAGCCCCCGGCAACCATGGAATGGGAGTAATTATTGGAGGTCGAATCTATACATTTTTTCAGTAAACTTTCCACCGTTTTTCTCGTAAAAGGCCTGCGCCTCCTTAAATTCTATGGCAGTAGTGAGTTTAATAACTCTTATATTGTTTTTTTTACAGTATTCTTTAATTTTTCTAAGAATCATAGAGCCAACTCCCTTACCTCTCATTTTTTCTGTAACCACGAAATCTTCTATATGTCCCTGATAATACCCCCTCCTCATGATTGGAACAATAAACAAATCCGCAACACCGACTATAGCGTTTTCGTGTTCAGCGACAAATATTTTTACGTCTTCTCGCGCAATAAGTTCGTCATATAATTTACTTTTTGCTTCTGCTTTTTCAGCAGAGGCTGGTGGACTGCCACTTTTAATATTAGCCTGGAGGATTAGTTCATCAAGAAGTGATAGGATAGGTTCCTTGTCCTCCTGTTGTGCAAGCCTAATGTTCATGTCCTTATTTTAACATATAATCCATGCCTACCAATTCAAATATATCGTCAAAGTTTGTGAGTTGCTCCTTCTTTCCGTTTTCATAGAATAAGCCAATTGTGTGAAATGAAACCATTGGAATGGTGGCATCGTTTTTATTTCGAGGTCGTGGCTCTATGGTTATGCCCATTCCTTTGGTGAGTATTGCTTGCTCAGATTCATTCAAAAATATTCTTCTATTGCTAATCTGCTTGCATACTTTTCCCCATGGCCCATTCTTGAAGATTTCATTTTCTTCACTAGTCCAACCTCGTTCTGTAGAGGGAACAGTATGTCCAATGTTGGTTCCCGTCGGATCGGTACTACTTTCGATTGTATTTATTAAATTATTGTCACCGCATATTCTAGTACAGCGTTTAGTAATGTCTGAGAGTTTCATTCCTGCTTCTGCGTGCGAAAAAACTTCTTTGGTAATCTGATAGCAGATAGTTAAATGATCGATAATTTTTTTATTTTTCCCAAAATAGATAGTTATTCCAAAGTCCCCAATAATGTTATTTTTCTTTTCTACGGGTCCTGCAAAAAAGTATGCCATTCCATTTTTTTTGTCCAGAAAATATCACTTTTTGGCCAGTTTTCTTCAGGTCGCAAAGACCTGTGGTTGGTTCTCATAAAATTACTACCATTGCCAAACAAAACGCCAATTCCATGAGGAGGTGGTGTATACCAACCATCGGGAAATAATTCTTTATGAGTTCTAAGTTCTGAAAGCCAAAAATCGCGAAATTGGGATTCAGAAATAGGGTCGTTAGTGCCCAGCGCCTTTGTGAGAGTCCTTAGAAGAGAATCAGAAGAGACTTTTCTTGTCTGTTTGCAGATGGCCAGTTTATCAATCATCTTAGATTTAGTGTATCACCTTTATACACTAAATTCTTTGGTTGGATTATGACTTGGCGCTCCCCTTTTTCAATATGACCTGCCAGAATTCCTTTAAATTTATTTTGTTTAATTGTCTTCAAAGTTTTTTCTACATCTTTTTGGTTTACAAAAATAGCATAATCCATTCCCATATTATATGTTTCATACATTTCATAATCGGAAAGACCGGAGTGCTTTTGGATAAAATTAAATACTTCCTGGGGCTGGAATATCTTTTCAATAACATACGTAAAGTTGGGTCGTGCGCGCATAACTTTTCTCATGCCATGTCCGGTTATGTTAGATAAATAATGAATATCTATATTATTTTTTTGTAAATCTGCAATTAATTTTGCATAAATATTTGTTTTAGTTAACAGTGCTTCTCCATACAATGTTCCATCAGGTAATTTTGTGGCGTATCCTTTTGGAAGTTTTTTAGCGATAGCGCGAGTGAGAGATATGCCATTGGCATTTACGCCGTTACTTTTTAGCAAAATAATTGCGTCGTTATGTTTTAGTTTTTTATCGGTTACCAAATTCTTTGGATTTTTTATAATGCCTACTGCAGATCCACCAAATTCTGCAGTACCCGGTACTACAATTTGTTTCATGGTTGGGGTTTCTCCTCCACCCCATGAAGCACCTGATATATCACATGCCTTTTTCCAACCTAAAATTAAATCTTTCATGCGTTCTTTATCTGCCAACCAGGAATTGTCCTCTACCGCCCAATAGGCATGGACGACTAGCGGAGAAGCACCCACAGAAATCAGATCATTGATAATTGTTGCTACCGTATCGTGTCCGATGATGTCGTAGTAGGTTTTGCCAGTAATTTTTCTCGTGTCATCGGCGATTAAGTTTTTAGTTCCAAGCCCTTCGATGGCAGACGCCAACATTGGAGCTTTTTTATCCCGAGCGGAGCCGAGGGACCACACATACGCAGATTCTCCCCTGCTGTCCTCAATTTCTTCGAACCCGTGTTGCATAAGATTTTTCCCTGTTTTTCTGGCAGAAGCTTGCGCCAATTTTTTAATCGGATCTTTGGTTTCATAATTGTCTCCGACCTGAGAGTATGTAATTGTTTTTTTATTTTTCATATCACCATCTTTCTTGGCGAGTAGCAAATTCTCTCTCTAATCTTGGAGAGGGTGGAAATAATTCTTTATCAGAGATGCCAAGCATAATTTCTGCCATTGATTTTCCGCGAGCAAAATCATCCTTATGTTCATGAAGATGAGCGCTTAGCCAATGAAAACTTGGAATAAGAACCTGTCCTTTTTGCAGGTCTGGTTGAAATTCTTTGTTTGAAAAAGGAACAAATCCTCCAATGATTCGTGCGTTCCCTGCCAATACTAGGTCTTTTGATGGATCATCGCCAACATACATAATATTGCCTTTCCATAAATTTCGTCCCGTGTATCGACCTTCTGCGGTCATCCAAGTTTTGTAGTCTCCCCACATAGTATCTTTGATTAAACCATAATGTGCGCGTGCGAGTGCATGAGGATGGGGCTTGTGAAGTGGTCTGCGACCATTTGGTTCTCCCAGATTTTTTGTTGTGTCGCTTGTAATAAGAATTTTTGGGGTAGGTAAACCATTTGTTTCAAAGACCTTTTTAATAAACGCATCATGACCCGAAGAAACAATTGCCGTTTCAACAGGAATTGTCCCTTCGGCAATTTCCATCCATAGTTCTTTAAATCCGGAAGACAATCTGGGCCAGGAAGGGGAAATTTCTGGTAAAAAATAATCCATTTTAAGACTAATAAATTTATCAAGCGCGTCTCTATCATCTCCTCCGAGCAAAAGATGTATGAGTTCTGATGGTTCTCTGTTTTGAAGCCCTCCAAGACTTTCTTCAAAAAAAGTAAGCGCGCTATCTCCAAACATTTGTCGAATTACAATCCTATGTATCTCATGTATTCCAATATTGTTTGGTGAAGGACTGAATCCATCGGCTATCGTACCATCAAAATCAAAAATTATAGCGTGCATATTATGTTGTTTCGATAATCCTCATCATTTTAGGAATTCTCTCATATATGGTTCCCGATATCAGTGTCCACGGAAGATGAGAATTAGAAAGTATTTCTATAAAACTTTGATGAAATTTTTCCCTTGTTTTCTTGCGTTCTTTTCTAATATTATCGATTTTGTAGTCGATATCTTTTGGGTCAAGTAAAAACAAATGAGTGTAGGTTTTTAACCAATCGTCAATTCTATTAAGTAGTTTTTTTGTATTTTGTTTTTTTCCTGTGGCGTGTACATATGCGGCAGCGTCCAGTACTGAACGGTCGCAAAGAATATAATCAGCATTTTCTTGGGCTTTTAATTCTATTTCTTGTGCGAGATTTTGGATATTTTTTTGATGAAAAAAAGAAAATCGATTTTTTATGTTTTTCCCTTCAAAATATTTTCTTGCCGCTTCTTCGGCAATAATAATTTTTTTCTTCGGCTTTTTATTTTCCATCGTGTTTTTTAACATATATATTAAAGTTGTTTTTCCAGTACAGCTTGTTCCGATAAGGGCAAATTTTTTAGGCATTTTTGACATAATTAACAATGTTTTGAAAAAGTGGTAAGCCTTGAGGTGTAATTTTATCACGTCTCCAATTGGGGTGTTGCTCTGTTCTTACAAAACATTCCGGGTGTGGCATGAGTCCCAAAATTCTCCCTGTTGGATCACAAACTCCCATTATTTCATGAAGTGAGCCATTCGGATTTTGTGGGTATACATGAGTTGGATTTCCTTTGTCGTCAACATATCGAAAAACAACAAGATTTTGTTTTTCTATGTCTTGCAGTGTTTTAGTATCAGTATAAAATCGTCCTTCTCCGTGTGCAATTGGATAAGAAATAATAATATTTTCTAAACCTTTGGTAAATTGACACACGGAGTTTTTTTCAATCTTTGCATTAATCCAGCGACATTCAAAATGACCAGAATCATTATTGCTTAGGGTTGCGCTCATTTTTCCTAAGTTTCCAAATGGGAGTAGCCCTGTTCGAATGAGCGCTTGAAATCCGTTACACACGCCGATGGTCGCTGTCTCCCTACGGGCGACAAATTTTTTTAATTCATCTGCAAAAAAAGATGTTAATTCAATTGCCAAGATTTTCCCCGAGACGATGTCGTCTCCATACGCGAATCCACCAGGGAGTGCCAGAATTTGATAATTCTTAAAAGAATCTTTTTTGTTTCGCAAATCATTGATGTGAACGATGGTGGATTTGGCTCCTGCTAGCTCAAAGGCAAATGCCATCTCTTCATCTCTATTTATTCCATCTGCTTTCAGTACGATAACGTTTGGTTTCATATACGATTATTGTTGCATTGCTCTATTGCTCAATTGTTAATAACAATGAAACAATGTAACAATCGAACAATCAACTAAATATCTCTTGCATTGGTTTTTTCCATGCTTTTTTTAATGTTTCTAGTTTGGTTTTAAATAATATTTTTTTCTTATAGTGCACATCGATATTTTTTTCAGATTGTGTTTTGCCAATAATAACATATGGAACATTATTAAATAGTTTTTTTGCCATTTCGATACTCTCGACCTCTACGATAAAGCATCCAGCGGTTTCATTGAATAAAAAATGATCAGGACGAACCTTCACCCCCGAGGTGCGCCGCAGGCGCAACCCCACCTCGGGGGTGGCCGAATAGACTCCCCCGAGGTGTATTTCAGCTCCCATGTTTCCACCCACACACATTTCAAAAATTGAAGAGATGATACCTCCTTCGCTTACATCATGACAGGAGAGTATTTTTTTGTTTTGAACTGCCTTGGTAATTGTTTGTAGTATTTTAGGTAAAATTGCGAGGTCAATTTTTGGAACACGAGATCCTGTAATTCCATGTGTTTGATAGTATACAGATCCACCCAGGGTAGTAGTGTCAAGTTTGCCTACCAAACAAATAACAGAATTTTCTTTTTTGAAGTCAGAAGTCATTGTTTTTGTAGTATCTGGAATTCTTCCAAAAACTGATATGCAAAGCACTGGCGGAATTTTTATAATAGTATTATTTTTTCCTCGATACGTTGAGGACAAGCTATCCTTTCCAGAAATTACCGGAATTTTAAATATTCGCATCACATCAACAACTGCGTCAACAGATTTATCTAAAGACCACAACGCTTCTTCATCGGGGAACGGCCATACATAATTGTTGATTAAGCTTGCCTGTCTGTAATCTCCCCCAACCGAGACGTAGTTCGACAGTGCTTCAGTTGCCGCCCAAATACTTCCCCAATAGGGGTCGATTTTGTTCAAAATCGGGTTGAGTCCGTGGGAAAGAACCATGCCGTAGGGTTTGTTTAGAAGAGGGCGAAGGACCACCGCGTCATTGGGCCCATCAAGCAGTGCCCCGCTATATGGTTGTAAATCATTGGTGCCTTGCACTGAATGATCATAAAGCCTGACAATTGGTTCTTTGGAGCATACGTTGCCATGGGATACTAGTTTTTTTAATGTCATTATCCATTGTTGCTGATTTTGTGGGGCTTTTACTTTGTCATTCTGAACACATTCGGCTCCCTCAGTGCGGGCTTGATTCAGAATCTCCCTTGGGCGTGTGGCAATCATCTTCCTCTGTGGTAACCCGTGATGAAGAAAATCCATGCTTAGATCACAGACTTTTTTTGAATCATAAAATACATTTAGTTTTTTACTTCCATCAAAATGTCCAAGGTTAGTAATTTCTACATTATATTTTTTGCAAATTGCAAAAAGTTTTCTTAGATTTTTTTTATCAGTGGTGATAATCATTCTTTCCTGAGATTCGGAAATCCAAATTTCCCAAGGAGACAATCCTGGGTATTTGAGAGGAGCTTTTTTTAGATCTATAGTGACTCCTGTTTCTCTTCCTATCTCTCCAATCGCCGAAGAAAATCCGCCCCCTCCCACATCTTGCATTGCGTGTATGAGTCCTTTATCTCTGGATTCTATGATGGCATCAAACACTCTTTTTTCCTCAATCGCATTTCCAATTTGTACGGCAGAAACATTTACATGATTGGTTTGCTCGGTCATTTCTCCGCTTGAGAATGTTGCTCCATGAATACCATCTCTTCCTGTTCGTCCACCAAGAACCAGAATTACGTCTCCCCTCTTGGGGGTTCCCTGTTTTGCATACTTTTTTGGCATTATTCCATAAGCACCGACAAGAACTGTTGGTCTGGCGCGAAAATCTTCATGAAAGTGGACAGACCCGTTGTTAGTTGGAATACCAATTCTGTTGCCGTAATCTTTCACACCGGTGACCACTTGTTTTAGTAAATATTGAGGAGGGAGTGTTCCTGGTGGTAATTTGTTTGTGGGGAAATTCCATGGAGCAAAACAGAAGATATCAGTTGACGCAAGGGTTTTTCCTCCTTGTCCGGTGCCAACAATATCTCGAAAAACTCCTCCGCTTCCAGTCATTGCTCCCCCATATGGTTCAATTGCAGATGGGGCGTTATGCGTTTCACCTTTTCCAGAAATTGCAAATCCATCATAAAAATCCATGGCGCCAGAATTATCAACAAACGCAGAAACGATATTTTTATTATGTTTTAATGCCTCTTTTTTTAGCCGAGTGATTAATGGTAGTTTTTCCTTGCCATCAACGATAATCTTTGCTTTGAATGTTTTATGCCCCGAATGTTCACTCCATGTTTGCGCAAGTGTTTCGAGTTCACAGTCAGTGGGATTTCGCCCAATTTTTTCAAAATATTTTTGAATGACCTTCATTTCTTCAAGATTTAAAAATAATTTATCTTTTGATAATAACATGAGGTTCTCGTCAGGCATGTTGCGAATAGAAATGATATTGGTTTTTCCAGGTATTCCAGTGATGAGAAGAGTTTTGGGTTCATTTTCAACGATATGCTCAACAGTTTTATTAAAAAGATTTAATTTATTTATAATGTCATCAACATCCTGTTTGCTTATTTTTCCATAGAATCCATATTCAGTACTCGAATCGGCAGCGAGCAAGTTAATTTTTAAATCTTTTGCTGATTTTAAGATGGAAGCAACTTCAGGATTCATGACACCGGGCTTGTATCCAATTTCAACAAGAGTGTTAGGTTTTTTCAAAATGAGGCCGTCAACGCAGGATAATTGGTTTATATGTTCGCAAAATAACTTTTCTTGAAGAATTTTTGTTTCCTTGTTATTAATTCCCTCCAGGCGATAGACACGGGCAATTTGGATGTCGGTGATTTTTAGGTGTTTAAAGCGATTATTAATTTCCGAAAGTATAGATTTTGAAAGCAGGTCCTCCTCTTTATTTTTAAAAGTGACTCGAACCGTGTGGATCATTATTGTAACAAAGCGAGTTTTAAGTTTCTTTGAATTCTGGCGATAACATTCCCAGATTCTTTTACGAACTTTTTACCAGTTATTTTTTTATAAACTTTTATATATCTCTCGCTTACTTTTTGCATAAATTCTGCAGTCATTTGCGGAGGAATTCCTTTTCCAGTATATCCTCTATTTTTATACCAAATTCGAAGAAATTCTTTGTCAAAATTTTCAGGTTCAAGTCCTTTTTTAAATCTTTTTGCATATGTTTTTTTAACCCAAAATCGAGAGGAGTCAGGCGTATGAATTTCATCAATAAGTATAAGCTGATTATCATAGATTCCAAATTCATACTTGGTATCTACGAGAATGATTCCTGCTTTCGCACAAATACTTGTGCCTTTTTGAAATAAGGCGAGAGTAGCTTTTTCCATTTGTTTATATACTTTTTCAGACACAATTTTTTTCTCGATAATTTCTTTTCTGGTAAGCCTTTCATCGTGTCCTGTTTCTGCTTTTGTTGTTGGGGTGATAACTGGACGGGATAATTTTTGATTTTTTTTCAGCCCATTTGGAAATTTCAAACCGTAAATTATACGCTCACCTTTTTCATAGCTACCCCAAATAGATGTTCCGGTAACGCCTGTTATGTATCCACGAATTACCATCTCGATTGGAATAAGTTTTGCGTTTTTAACTATTAACACATTTGGATCAGGCTGTAGCAAGAGATGATTTTCTATAATGTTTTTTGTTTTTTGAAACCAAAATGCAGAGAGCTGGCTTAGTATCTGTCCTTTGTAGGGAATAAACCCCAATACCTTATCGAATGCAGAAATACGATCGGTAGAGATAATGATGCGCTTATTGTTTTGTATATAATAATCACGCGTTTTTCCTTGATACTTTTTCCCAAAACCTTTTAATGAAACCGTTGGTAAAAGAGGCAGAGAATGTGTGCCCTTTTTTTTCATCATTTTTTAGTATCCTCTAAATATTGCTTGTATCCCTTTTTTTCTAAAGTATTAGCTTTTTGTTGAATTGTATCCCTAAGTTTTTTTTTGTAGTTGTCGAGTTTTTTTGAAAGTAATTTATCAGAAGTAGCGAGAATTTCAATAGCGAGAAGTCCTGCATTTGTAGCGCCATTTATGGAAACAGTAGCAACAGGAATACCAGGGGGCATTTGTACGATAGAGAGTAAAGAATCTAACCCATCAAGACTTTTGCTCTTTATTGGCACTCCTATTACAGGAATAGTAGTTAACGCGGCGGTTACTCCTGCCAGATGTGCAGCGCCACCTGCCGCAGCAATAATTATTTTTAACCCTCTATTTTTAGCGGATTTTGCATATTCAATTAATCTGTCTGGAGATCTATGAGCAGAAGCAATGGTGAGTTCGTAAGGAACTTGAAATTCATCAAGAATCTTGGCCGTATCTGACATTATTGGTAAGTCAGAATCTGATCCCATGATAATTCCTGCGAGATTTTTAGATTTCATTTTTTTAATTTACAAATTATGACATCGTCATTCTACGTACTTTAATACGATTTTGCAAGCAGTTTTTTACCTTGGCATTTTTTGTAATTTTTTTATTTCTCTTAAAGTCTTATCGACAATTTCTGGTGCGAAGCCTATGTATGAGGATGGGGTTAGGGTGGAAAACGACTTTTTTATTTTGTTATCAATTGGAAGATTTTGTATCCACGTGTTCCATTCTTGTTCAGAAATTACTTTGCCCTTTGAAAGTCCTGCGATAAGTGAATAAGGATCTTTTACATGATGGTAGCGTAGTAGTGTTTGTACTCCTTCGGTTAGAATGGCCCAGTCATGATTTAGGTCATGACTTATTTTTTCTTGGTTTGGTTTTACTCTTGTTAGTCCTGAAAGGGTGCTTTCATAGCCGATGAGGCAATATCCTAGAATACTTCCTAGGTTTCGGATTGTAGTGCTGTCTGATAAATCTCTTTGGAGACGTGAAACAGGAAGCTTACGAGAAAGCCCCTCGATGAGACTGTTGGCAATTTGTAAATTACCCTCAGAATTTTCAAAATCAATGGGATTTACTTTTTGTGGCATGGTGGATGATCCAATTTCACCTTTTCGTATTTCTTGAACGAACCATCCATCACTAATATAGCGCCACATGTCTTGATTAAAACCAACGAGAATCATGTTGATTCTTTGAAGAGCTTGTAGATATTCGACTACGTCATCGTATGGATTTATTTGGGTGGTTGCAGGATTGGGTGTTAGTTCTAAGTCTTTTAAAAAATTTTCAGAAAACTTAATCCAGTCTATTTTTGGAAAAGTAAGATAGAATGCGTTATAGTTACCAACTGCGCCATTTAATTTTCCAAACAAGGAATTTGACTTTAATTTAGTAACTTCTTTTTGTAAGCGAAGTGCAAAAATAACTAATTCTTTGCCAAGAGTGGTAGAAACTGCTGGTTGCCCATGAGTTCTTGCAAGCATCGGAAGCGATTTGTATTTTCTTGATTCACCCAGTAATACATCAACGATTTTTTCTAATGCGGGAATACAAATTTCGTGTGTGCCTCTTTTCAGCATAAGTCTGTATGATAGGTTGTTGATGTCCTCGGATGTTAAGCCGAAATGAATCATTTCTACCGCGTTTTTTAAAGAACTATTTTGAAAAATAGTCCTGATATATCGTTCTACCGCTTTTACGTCATGTCTTGTTTCTTTTTCTATTTCTTTTACAGTTCTTGCTTCTTGAAGAGAAAAAGATTGAATGGAGTTTAGAAGTTTAGTCTGTTCCATGATTGTAAGTTTTCGCGCAACATGGTTTTTAGATAATGCGATGAAATATTTTATTTCAATTTCATATCGAGTTTTGATAAGCGCGTATTCAGAGACAAATTCTGACAAGGATTGTGTTTTATGTTGATAGCGCCCATCAAGTGGAGAAATTGCAGTTAACTGCTCAAGCTGAAGAGATTTTATATGTGTTCCTGCCATACGTTTATAACAGGTTGTATTGTAATACAAAAAGATAGCTTTTCATAGCGCGAGTTTTTTGCGAGGGTTTTTATGCTTCTTTTTTAATTTTAATAATCTCATCGGTATTTTGACCAGTCGAGATATGGGTAATGGGACAGTTAATTTGTTTTTCTATTTCTGAGATATATTGTTTTGCTTCTTTTGGTAAATCATCAAAATTGGTAATTCCTTTTGTGGAAGTTTTCCAGCCCTTCATTATTTTATAAACAGGTTTTACTTTTGACAAAAAGATGCTATCTCCCTCGTAGTATTTTACTGGTTTTTTAGAATATAAATATCCGATGCATATTTTTATCTGCGCAAAAACATCTAGAATATCAAGTTTGGTGAGCGCTATTTCGGTGAAGCCATTTATCTCTACTGCAAACCGAACAAGCTCTGCGTCAAACCACCCGCACCTTCTTGGTCTACCAGTTGTCGCGCCAAACTCCCCCCCCACTTGTCGAAGTTTTTCTCCTGTCTTGTCCAAAAGCTCTGTTGGCATCGGTCCTTCACCAACCCGAGTGGTATATGCTTTTACCACGCCGATAACGTGCGTAATGTGTCGTGGGGCAATTCCTGCCCCAGCAGTTACATTACCCGAAAGCGTAGATGAAGCAGTAACATATGGGTAGGTTCCCCAATCATTATCAAGAAAAACGCCTTGCGCTCCTTCGAATAAAATATGTTTGTTTTCTTTGACAGCTTTTTGTAACAGCGGATACGGTTCTTGTATAAAAGGCTTCATTTTTCTTCGGAGTGAGGCAAATATTTTTTCAATTGATTTTACTGAAAGAGATTTTTCTCCGAACGCGCCCAGAAGTTTATTCTTTATAAGAAGTTGTGTTGAGAGTTTTTCCATGAAGATTTTTTTGTCCATAACATCTCCAAGACGAATACCGTTATAGCTGACTTTATCAGCATATACTGGTCCGATTCCTCTTCCTGTAGTTCCAATTTTTTTCTTCCCTTTCGCGTGTTCATATAAGGCATCCAATAATTTGTGATACGGCATGATTACGTGACAACGGGGTGAAACAAATAATCTGTTTTTGACAACGATGCCAGCTTTTTTAAGCATGGCGATTTCAGAAAGCAATACATCAAGGTCTATAACAGTTCCATTGCTGATGCAGGAAACGGTGTTGGCATGAAAAATGCCCGATGGTACAAGATGAAGCGCAAATTTTCCATATGAGTTTATAACAGTATGTCCTGCATTATTTCCTCCATGAAATCGTACGATAAAAGAGGTTTCTCTTGAGAGGTAGTCTATAATTTTTCCTTTTCCTTCATCACCCCATTGTGACCCAATAACTATAGTTGACGCCATAAGACTTCGTAATTGTAATAGAGTAAGAGAGAAAAAACAAGTCATGCTTTGTACTCTTTTGGAAAAGTGTTACAATAGCCCTGATTATCCTCAACATCTATGGATCAAACTACAAGAATTAGAGAAAAAATAGATATTGTTTCCTTTATTTCAGAATATCTTCCATTAAAAAAAATGGGAAGAAATTTTACTCGTCAATGTCCCTTTCATAACGAAAAATCTCCTTCTTTTGTAGTGTCTCCAGAGAGACAAATTTGGCATTGCTTTGGATGTAACAAGGGGGGAGATATTTTTACGTTCCTTATGGAATATGAGCGTCTTGAATTTATTGAGGCGCTGCGTATCCTTGCCAAAAAAGCAGGAGTAGAAATGGGGGAATCGTCTTATGACAAAACACTTTCTTCCCAAAAGGAAACCCTTTATAGAATTAATCGTTTAGCAGCGGAGCTTTATCATTTTGTTCTCGTAACGCATGCGGTTGGAAAACAAGCTCTTGGTTATTTGCTTGAAAAGAGAGCGGTACACGCGGGAACAATAAATATGTTTTTACTTGGGCTTGCGCCAAAAGCTGGCAATGTGCTTTCTTCGTATCTAGTGGGAAAAAAGAAGTATAAAGAAGAGGATGTAGTAGCTGCTGGTCTTGGTACACTAAGAAATGGAAGATTAATGGATTTTTTTGTTGATAGAATTATGTTCCCTCTTACCGATCATCGCGGTAATATCATTGGTTTTTCTGGAAGAGTATTTTCTGAAAAAGTTGACACGCCGAAATATATCAACACGAGAGAGACAACGCTTTATCACAAAGGAAGTGTTTTTTTTGGTCTCGATAGCGCAAAAGAAGAAATAAAAAAACATCAAAAGGCGATTATTGTAGAGGGAGAGCTGGATGTAATTTCTTGTTTTCAAAATGGAATAAAAAATGTTGTTGCCATAAAAGGAACTGCTCTAACAGAAAACCAGGTAAATCTTTTAGGTCGTTTTACCCAAAAAATAGCTCTTTGTCTTGATGAAGATAGGGCGGGGCAAGAAGCGATAAAAAGAAGTCTTCCAATTCTTGAGAAAAAAGGAATAACAACCACCGTCATTGTTCCTTCAGGCGGAAAAGATGCCGATGAATCATTAAAAAAAGATCCGTATGCATTTAAGCATGCGGTCGAACACGACGCAGGGGTGTACGATTATCTTTTTGAAAAAATACTTGGTCAAAACGATAAATCAACCGCAGAAGGAAAAAGAAGAATTGCCCAAGATCTTCTTTCATTTTTTCACCTTATTGAAAATGAAATAGTAAAAGAGCACTTCTTAAGAAGGCTTAGTGTTGCTTTGGATACTTCATATGAAAGTATTGCTCGTCAGGCCGATAAAATCCATAAGACACGGAATATGCCAATAGCTGTAGTGTCAACACAAATTCCAAAAAGAGATAGACAGGAAGTGCTTGAGGAATACTTGCTCGCGCTTGTTGTTCAAAATGAAAATCCACATGAAATAAATAAAGTAGTTGCTGGTTTATTGAAAGATTTTGTATTTAAAACACAGGCATATATAAAAATTCTTGAAAAGCTAAATACTTATCTTCTGTCCCATACGGTGTATAATAGCAAGGATTTTTTGACTACACTTTCTCCAGAGCTTCTTCCTGCTTTTGATGCATGTTTTCTCCTTCCTCTTGCGTTATTTGAGGACGTGCAAAATTATGAAAAAGAAGTGAGAAAAACAATAGCAGATTTGAGAAGTTTTGATGTGAGGGCTCGCATGAAGCTCTTGGGCGAAGAAGTAAGACATTATGAAAAAGAGGGAAATATCGAGCTGGTTGAAAAAAAACAACAAGAGTTGACAGACCTTACGAAATCATTGAAAATAACATGAGTCGAAGACCTCAAGAGATGGTATGGCAAAGAAAGCTCCAACGTGGTAAAATAGAGTACTGCGTAACCGCGTATTAAACGATACCTATATGAAAACGAAATCCCAATCTATATTAACAGACATTGTTTCTTCTGCAAAAAAGCGTGGATATATTACTCAAGACGAAATACTTGTATTGTTTCCGCGCCCAGAAGAACATATAGTGGAATTGGATGAGCTATATGATCGGTTTTTACGCGCCAACATAGATGTTTTTGAAAGCGTAGCAGAAGAGCAGGAGAGCGAAAAGCCAATTGAATTGCTTGAAAAAGAGCTCGAGGCTCTTACGGTTTTGACCGAAGGCGCGGTATCTGATCCAGTCAGGATGTATTTGAAGGAAATTGGAAGAATTAGCCTTCTTGCTTTTAGCGATGAAATCGAACTTGCCAAAAGAGTAGAAAAGGGTGATGAGAAGGCAAAAAAGCTACTGATCACTTCTAATTTGCGTTTGGTAGTTTCAATTGCCAAGAAATATATTGGAAGAGGTCTCACCCTCTTGGATCTTATTCAAGAAGGAAATCAAGGTCTTATTCGAGCGGTTGAAAAATATGATTGGAGAAGAGGATTTAAATTTTCAACGTATGCTACGTGGTGGATTCGCCAATCAATAACCAGAGCAATTGCTGATCAAGCCAGGACAATTCGCATACCAGTTCACATGGTTGAAAATATTAATAGGTTTTTACGAACGTCTCGAAAACTTATGCAGGAATTAGGGCGCGAGCCAACTCCTGAGGAGGTAGCAAAAGTTTTGGATATTGATCCTGAAAAAGCCCTTGAGATTATTAAAATTTCCCAAGAACCGGCAAGTCTTGAGTCTCCCGTTGGAGACGAAGAAGATAGTAGGCTTGGAGACTTTATTCATGACGCATCGGCGCCAACTCTTTTTGATGCTGCATCAAGAGAGCTTTTGAAAGAGCAAGTGGAGCAGGTCTTATTAACGCTTTCGGATAGAGAGAGAAGGGTTTTGGAAGAACGGTTTGGA
>CAYICR010000002.1:2208-22543 GCA_964361925.1 uncultured Gammaproteobacteria bacterium | reverse complement strand
TCATCATATCCTCTTGGATTTGTATTGATAGGAATTTCAATAATTTTATAGCCCTTTTTTAGAAATTTTGCGGTTATCTCTGGTTCGAAATCAAAACTCTTCGCATGGATTTTCATATTTGATACGAAAGATTTAGGAAAAAGCTTGTATCCAGTCTCCATATCCGTAACCCATTGGCCATACAAAATACTAGTTACCAAACTTAAGAATTTGTTTCCTACATAATGAATAAAAAATCTCATCGTTCTTTCATCTCTTGAAAAATTAGGCATTCGTTTAAGACGAGTTCCATAAACTACCGCCTGATCATTTAACCTTATTGGTTTTAACAACTCGTTAATATCTTTCGGATTATATTCTAAATCTGCATCTTGAATAATAATATAATCTCCAGTTGCCCTCATCATTCCGGTAATTACTGCTACGCCCTTTCCTTGATTTTTTCCGTGTTGAATGAGAACAATGTTTTTATACTTTTTCTTCTGAATTTTTTCTACTGTCTTATCTGTAGATCCATCGTCAATCACTATAATTTCTTTTCTCACATCAGATAATTCAAGTTTTAAAACTTTCTCCAGAACTTGAACTATTGTTTTTTCTTCATTAAAGGCAGGAATAATAATTGATAATTTCATCTAAATTACAAAATTTTAATAATCGATTCTGCTGAGTTAATATCTATTCTAAAAATGGGTATTTCCATATTATTTTTTACAAAAAAATCTACTTCTTCGCGAGCACCCACTAGCCATCTTATTTTTTTAGCCTTAATAGTATTAATAAGATCTTCTCTGCTTATAAATTGCTTGTTGGTATTTGCTTCTGCTGGCGATGCCAATACTTTTCTGTCGCTATAATAAATTGTGGCGGGATATAAATGATCCAATCTAATAATAGTATCGTCTTTTTTACTAAGAGATTTAATCTTTTTTGCGCTTTGTGCTTGATCGAATGTCGAATATGTATTTAAAATTGGCATAATATTTATTGTAAAGGTTCGATAAGAGATAAAAATAATAATTAGAATAGTAGGAATAGAAATAACTAAAGTATTTTTAAACAAAGAAATAATCCTAGAGACCGCGTACGCTATTACCAATGACCAGAAAGGCATGGAGGGAATTAAATACCAATTATTATTTTTTTCCGTAAAGCTCAATAATACTAATAATGACGTTGCAAACAATATAATTAGAAAATTAGATGAATTCCTTATTTTAGTTACCAATATAATTAAACCAACAATAAACACATAATAATAACGTCTTTGAAGAGAATAATATACATAGTCTAAGTAATCTGTTTTAAGTTTAAATATATTAATACTTGAAACTTCCTGATCAGATTTAAATAAGAAATAATTAACAAACTCGCTACCCATTTTTATATACCCTAACAGTAACCAAAAACCAGAAGCTCCAATAAATATTGCAATCAACTTTAAGTATTCTTTTACATTATTTTTTATTTCTTTTCTTCTAAAAAACCCTTCATGAAGTATAAAAATACTAAGCGGAAAAAGAACAATCGATGCTTTAGTTAGATAAATACAAGCAAATAATATTCCTAATAATACAAACCTACTTTTTCTTTTACTTAAAATTAAAAAATATGACAAAAAAATGAGAAGTGTTAAAAAAACGTCTATATTTCCACTACGAACCCTCCATATGAAAATGTTATTAAACATAATAGTCGAAAAAGCGATAAGAGAAGGCGCAAATCCCCACTTCTTATAGGTATACAAAAGAACGATAAGAATTATGACAAAGCCACTCACCGCTGAAGTTAATCGAATAGTAAATTCAGATAATCCAAAGAAAAAAGAGAAAAAAACAGTTGTCCAAAGATACATTGGAGGTTTATCAAGAAGGTAATCATAGTTCCATCTAGGTATTATAAATTCCTTGGAAACACTCATTTCCTTTGCCATTTGCCCATACCATGCTTCATCCCAATTTTCAAGAGTTGGCCCACCGAGATTATTAAATATAGTATAAAAAGCAAAAATACCTAAAAATAGTAATACAATTTTAGTTAATACAGAAAGGCTGGTAAAAAATTTCATTTTAAGAAATTATTTATAATTTCTTTGTCAGATTTTATCTGTTTATAATTTGATCGGGAATTTGAAAAAATAATTTCAGGAATTTGTAATGTTGCTTTTAAAAAACCAAAAACAAAAGCAAAGTCAGCACTCATCAAGGAACGTATCAAGTGATACGGCAACCAAACTAAATGATCTAATATATAACCAGAATTTCTAATATTACTCCAGACGAACAAAAATTGGTTTTTGTACGCTATTGTTTTAATAAAAAATGGCGAAAATTGTTTTTTAATAGATCCCTCTTCATGTTCATGAATAACAATGCTCTTTTCTTCAAAATCAACCTCGTAACCCATTTTCCATGCCCTATACGATAAATCAATATCTTCCCAATAAAATGGTTTGTAAAACGTTCTAAATCCACCCAAACTTTCCCACATGGACCTCCTGAACGCACTACTACCACCGCTTGCCCAAAGCGTGGTTGATTTATCCAAAGATCCAGCGTTGTGCACAAAAAACCCTCTACTCCACGTCCCAATTCCTCTCCCCCTCTCAACTGTTTTACCATCTTCTATGCTTTTGTCCAAACAAGCTACTGCAAAAACCTTATCGTTCTCAAAATGATCAAGTAAAGGCTTTATGAAATCTACTTCTGGTCGCACATCAGAATTCAACAACACAACAACATCGCCCTTACTATGATCAACTCCTTTATTTATTGATCTTGCAAATCCCATATTCCTCGAGTTTTCCAATAGGTGAACTTCCTTAAACTGGCTCAAAACTTCTTTACTGCTATCTGTCGAAGCATCGTCTACAACTATTACCTCTGTGTTCGCGAATTGCTTAGCAGCTTTTAATACAGATGGAACATTTTTTTTTAAAAGCTCAGCCCCATTATAATTTGGAATAATAATATTTATATTCATAATAACGTAGTATAAAATTCGACCAGATGTCTCCCTCCTGCAACCGACACTCCTCTAAAATTATAATCTGTTCTATGGACTTTTGTTGGTTTTCCGTCCATTTTTGCCTTCCATGTTGGATAAAAGCTGTCTGTGAGTATTAATAATGCATTTTTATTGGAAACTACTTCAATAGTAACGCTATTTTCTGAATACTTTATGGTCCGCACTGTTCCCGACAAGGGAATTGTTGGCTTCACCCAAACTTGTTCACCGCATGAGATAAAATCTTCATCCTCAACAACTGCATTCTTCCTTAAATCTTCTTGAAACAAGAATTCTATTACTTCGGTTTTACTGCCCACTCTACATGCTCCATCTATAAGAAATGTCCTTCCCATCACTTTTGCATTCTCATAAACTCTTGTTTCCCCTTCTTGAAAAACTTTTTTTAATTTTTTAGAATTTAGATCTTCAAGGCTTAAAACATATTTAACACCCAACAAATCAATGATGTTTGATTCATAATTATGCGGAGTAATAATTCGATTAAAACCAAAAGGCGGACTAATATTTGGCTTTCCTCTTTCAGATGCTGCAATTAATTCCCCATATCTTTTTAGATATAAAGGGTCATATCCGCTTACTGTCTGAAGTTTGTACATTATGGAAAAGTTCGGTGGCAGAATCCTATCATCAATGGCCATAATTCTATAATGTCCTGTGTTTTTTTGTAGAAATTCTATAGTTTTGGTTGAAGGGAAAATATAATTTTGACTTACAAAAGGCAGAAATTTACCACCAAATCTAAAAAGATCAAATACAACAATAACTATAAATAGTATTACGACATACTTTTGTATTTTTTGATTTTTTATAAACATATATGCAAACAATAAAATACTGCTCATAATAAATACTCCTGTTGGCAGTATTAAGTTTCGCTTTGCAACCAACAATGAATCTGTTGTTATCCCAAATTGTTTAAATAAAACCACTATCCATAAACCAACAAATATACCTAGTAATACTAATATTGGGATATTGATATTTTTTTTAGTTTTTAAAAAAAGATCTAATCCTAAAGCTGATAAAATAGATATTGCAAAATCTGCAATAATAATAAGTCGTGTAGGTTGACTTGTGGAGATAAACGGAATATTTAAAATAAATGGGATTCTAGCAAGAAAATTTTCAGTCGCGAATAATAATGAAATTATAAGTATAATTCCAAAAAATATCACATTTTTATCTCGTCTGTATATTAACGCGTACAACGAGAGAATAAATGGAAGAATACTAACATATCCAATAAATTCTGCATAATTCCAAACACCCCAATAATTAAGAGTTGCGGGATTTCCAAAAAAATCAGGGACTATAAATTGAATAAGATTTTGTAAAGGTATAAACCATCCTTCTTTGCCATATAATAAATCAACATCGCGAGCAGAAAGCAAAATATATTGAAGCGTTGGCATCCACTGAATTGCAGTGAATAAGAATACCATAATACCTATAATTAAAAACAGTTTATATTCACGCAAAAATTGGACAATAAAATGCTTGCCTTTGTACATCTGCCACATACGTATTACTAAATATAGATTACTCACCAAAAGAGTATAAAAAAGTATTTGCAAATGTCCGGCAAAAACAGCAGAGATTTCTGCGAAAATAAGTATTACAATCCATACTATTGATTTCCTTTGCAACAAATGTTCCTTTGCCAGAAGAATAAGCGGTAACCATAGAATGGTATGAAAAATAGTATTCCATTGCATCCATACGATGCTACTGCCAGAAAAAGAAAATACAATTCCTCCAAGTAGCGCTGCCATTTTTTCAAGTTTCAAAAAACGAAGATACAGATACATAAAAATACAACCTAACAATGACTGCAGGATAATCAAAAATGTCCATCCATAATTAAATGGGAGAACTAGAAAAACAATATTAAGCGGATATAATGACGCAGACTGAAAATTAGCCAAAAGTGGCGTACCCGCAAAATTATAAGGATTCCAAAGCGGTAATTGAAATGTTTTCTCACTATTGATAGACAAATATCTCCATGGATACTGTTGCCTTACGGGATCTGTGGTGAGAAAATTTTTAAATGGTATTCCTCGCGGAAATTCCAAGCGATAAAGATCTCTAAAAGGATGATATAAACCGACTATGGTATCTGAAGGAATCGGAAGCTTTCCGTTAAAAAAAATAGGTCTAAAAAAAATAAAAACAAGAACTACGATTGCAATTGGAAAAAATAGATTAATTTTTTTCATCAAACAATTCTAAAACTTTATTATTAAATATCTTCTCGCTAAAAACGCGTGCTCTTTTTTCCGCTTGGTTTGATAACGATTTCATAAGTCTTATATCGTTAATCAATGCTCGGGTGTACTCTTGTAGATTATCAAGATTGTCCCAAAGGAAACCATTTTTTCCGTGCTCAACAATTTCTTTTTGTCCCCCAGCATTTATAACCACAGGCACTACGCCAACCCCCATTGCTTCAACAGTGGTCATACCAAAATGCTCCGCGTACTCTGGATGTTGGTCCAAATCTTCACCGTAACCGCTTGCATGCCAATATATCTTGGCGCTATTATATAACCCCCAAAGAATTTCATTACTTGGATTTATCGCAAAATGTATGGAATAACCATCTGCAAGCTTCTTCAAATCATTTAATCTTGCCATATCTTCCTTTCGAACGCTTATAGCAAGAGTCATAGTCCAATCTTTCAAACCTTGATCAATCATGACTTTAAATCCTTCAATCATAACATCTTGTTTTTTATAATTATTGCCTTCAAGAGTTCGCCCAAATCGCCCAACAGTCAATATCATATTTTCTTTTTTCTTATTACTTTTTTTTATCTCAATGGGAGGAAAAATCACCTCGCTTTTTATCTCAAAAGTTGAATCTATATATTTTTTTGTGTAAAAAGAATTACAAAATACCTTTGTAATACGATGTGTTTTTATTTTATTTATCCATGATATTCCATGCACCCAGGGAACAGGAAATTGAAAATGAACAAAAAGCTTTTTTGACCATACAAACGGCAAACTACCATCGCTTAAGATAATAATCGCATCATATTTTTTACTTTCAAAAAGTCGAGAAAACATAGAATGGGAGGGAGAAAATATATTCTGTTTTATCTTCACGCGAGAAAGATCAATGGCAAATTTTTTTTCTGCGCGCGAAAGAATAGTCAAATCGTCCCAAAAAAGAAACACGCAGTGATGCAAGGACAAACACGATGCAAGAGTAAGCATATACCTCTCACCACCAGTTAAACCTTCTAGATATGGAGTGAAAATACCAATCTTCATTGATAAATTGTATCATCTTTCGGGCCAGTACGAAAATTCAACCAAAGAGGAGCCTTTTGGCACCACAACTGCTCGAAAAGTATAATCCGCGGTAAAAACCTCACTCTTTGATCCATTTACTAAAGCTTTCCATCCTGGATAATTATTATCAGCAAGAAAAAGCAGTCCGCTCGCTTCTGTATTAACCTTTATTTTTATATAATTTGGCGAATACATCAAAATTTGCGTGGACCACTCACGAGGAGTTCCTGTTACTTTTGATAACTTTGGATTCTTTTCAAGCAAAACTTTATTTTTTATATTAAAATCTTTTGCATAAAAAGCTGAAAGAATTTTCTCTTTAGGCAAAACATCATAATCAAAATACATATGTGCTCTTTGCAAAGCTAATTTATTACGAAACAATTGAAACTTATTATCTTCATAAATAAGATCAAACCTTGTAATATCATTCCAAACTGGATACGCCCAATTTTGATTGGTATCTGCTCGAGGATGAAATATCACAGAAACTCCTAAAAGGTCTAAGACTCTATTGATATATAAACCATTTCTTCCTATTGATACTACCGATCGCTCCGCTTGAATGAAATCTCCTGAATTTGAAGATCGAATAAATTCTCCATATCTTTGTATATATAAGGGGTCATAACCTTCTATAGAAGGGATTTCATAGAATACTGCTGTTTCTCCGCCAAAATTACCAAACATTCTTCCATAACCAATATTTTTTTTAATCGCGTCTATGACAGGAACGCTTGGATAAACCAAACTTTTGGGATCAAATGGCATCCACTTTTGCGCAAACCGTAGGCTATCAAAAGAAGCTATCGCAAGAAAAAGCAGGGCGCCGAAAACCAAGAAGCGTTGATGATTAAAATACCTAGAAACAAGCAGTACAAAAATAGAAAAAAACAAAAGAGCTGTAGGAAGCACAAAATTACGCGTTGCTATGGTTAACTTATCTGCGGAAAACGGTTTTCCAAGCACAAGCAAGATCCAAACCAACAAAACTATTCCCAACCAAAAACCAATCGCATACCATATATTTTTTTCCACATAATCTTTTTTCAACCAAAAATCCAAACCAAAACCTGATAACACCGAGATAACAAAACTCAGTAGCACAATAATTCTTGAAGGATTACTTGTAGAAAGAACAGGTATATGCAGGGCGCCAATTAAACTCTGTACAGGTGAATCCACTATCAAAACCAATAAACCAAGGGTTACAACACTAAAAAATAGTACGTGCCTACTTTTTCTTTGTAAAACTGCGAGAGAAGCAAAAAGAATTGGAACAATACCTACAAAACTCGCCCATTCGGCATAAAATCCAAACCAATCATTCCTCGTAACCGGATTTCCAAAAAAATCAGGCGCGACAATTGTAATTAAGTATTTCCAGGGTATTCCCCCTCCTGCTATATAATTTCCTGCTCGTACCGAAAATTCATATAGCTGAATTGTTGGCAGGATTTGTGGTAACGCCAGTACCAATCCCAGTCCATATGCGCCAAAAAGCGCAATCGAAAGATTTTTTTCTTTGTTTTGTTTGGCTTTCCAAACTATGTAGATAAAGATAAACCCGAGCGCATATAAACTTGTTTGAAAGTGGCCTGAAAAAATTGATAAGGTAATTGAAAGAACAAGAAAAACCAATGTTTTCTTCTTTTGTTTTTCTATAAACTTTTCTATAGCATAAAGAGACAAGGGAAGATATAAAATCGCAAAACCTAATGTGGCGTATGCCATCCAAACTACCATAAAACCACAAAACATAAAACTTGTTGATCCAAGCAATGTCGCCAATTTAGACAAACCATACTGTCTCAGTAACAAATACATAAAATATCCTGCAAGTAAGGGCTGTAATAACACAAGAATACTCCATGCATCTATAAACGAGAAAAGAAAAAATAAAAGATTAAATGGAGAAAAAACTGCTGTTTGAAAATTAGCCAATTGTGGATTTCCTGAAAAAGAGTAAGGATTCCAAAGTGGAATTTGTCCCATTTTGTACGTATCTATTGTCAATTTTTTCCATGGATAAATCTGAGTATGGACATCTGGCATGGCATTATTTTTCACTGGCCCTTGAAATTTCTCATAATGGCTCCACGGAGCAAAAAAGTTCAGTTGATACTTGGAAGAATACGGAACCAATCCCTGCAAAAAAAATGGGCTTGCAAATACAAACCAAACTAAAAATACATAAAGTAACGGTGAAAGATTAAATAACTTTTTAATCATTTTTTCTTTTTTTGAAGCTCCCAAAGCTTCGCGTACGTAATAAAAATACTGAATGATTGGTATAGGCTTTCTATAATTCCTACTGTCCCCGCTTTCCACCCACCTTGCAAAATATACCAATCAAAAAAAGTACCCATCATAACCCGAGGAAATCTCCACCAGTACATGGGGGGGTGTCCTGCTTCTAGTCGAAGACGAGCTTCCACATCAGACCACACAAGAGTTTTTTTGACCATACTGCTCAAATCCCGATGCGTATAGTGAAATACAGGATGCTTTAAATCTCCGATTTCCCCAACTATCGAAGGACTCTCGTGTAATTCTCCATACCACTCCTTCAAACAGGACGTTTTGAATAATCGCTCCAAATGTTCTACCTTGGGCCACCTATTATTTCCTAAGTAAAAATTTACGCGAGGCAATCGAAATGCATTTTGCCTAACTGCTTCTTTGGACAAGATCCCTCTTATCTCCCTTTCCAAATCTTTACTCACTCGCTCATCTGCATCCACATAAAGTATCCACTCAGAAGAAATATGTCTGCGCGCCTCATTACGAATTCTTGCAAAACCTGATCCAGTCACTCGTATAACTTTTGCGCCTTTTGCTTCCGCAATCTCGACAGTCTTATCACTGGAATCATTATCAACAAGAAGTAATTCGTCGCAAAATGCTAAAGAATCTAAACAATCACCTATAAGCGCTTCTTCATTTCGAGCAATAACGATACCTGTTATTTTTTTCACGTCATATTTCCTTTCCCTAATTTACCCTTATAAAAATCAATTACACCCTTTTTCTGCATAGATCTTCCATTAAAAAGTAATGCTAAGCTTTCTTTAACCAATGCTATTTTTGAACGCAAGGGAGCATACCCAAGGCCAAACAGCAGTCTATTACGCGTTATATAATAATCTTGCATTGACGAACCCGATCCTCCTGTTGAAGATGCATTCTTATGCCACACCACAGCCTTGGGCGAATACATTATCTTATACCCAGCTTTTTTTACTCTGAAAACCAAATCATTGTCCTCATAATAGAGGAAATATTTCTCATCAAATAATCCTATCTTTTGAAGAACCTCTATTTTTATCAACATACAACAACCACTCGCAAAAGCAGTCGGTTCTTTTGTATCATATTGTCCGTGATCCACCTCATCTACCCCTCGATGAGACCCAATCACGTTTCCCCAGTCAAATATTCCCCCAGCGTACCAGATTACATTTCCAATATCTCCTGTTTTATATCTATCTTTATGAAACTCTGATCCTTTTGCAAAATATATTTTTGGTGCCACGATACCAATCTTTTCATCTGACTCCGCTGTAGAAAATAGTTCTGTCAAAAAATTCTCATGCACCGTCGTATCATTATTCAAAAGCAATACATAATCTGCACCTTTTTCTAGCGCAAGCTTCATCGCTACATTATTTCCCCCTGCAAACCCTTTGTTTTCTTCTGTGCGAACTATAGTGACGGAATATTTTTGCTGAAAGTCTTTTGGAATAACAAATTTTTCTTTTGAAGCATTATCAATTACAAGAATATGTAATTCGAACCCGTCTCTTTGTATTTTTTGCAGAGACTCAAGACACTCAATAGTATCTTTTGCACCATTATAATTTAGGATAGAAATATATATATTTTTCATTAGTTTAAAACTATATGCAGGCGTGATTGCAACAAATTCGTCTCAAATTTAAGACTTGTTTTCATTTGCACTGCATACAATTTGCTCCCGCTGTCCAATTGTATGGCTGGCGAAATAAGAAGTTGTGTAGCACCCCCCTCAAGGAACAAATCTGAATACCAAACTGGATGCTTGTCTGTTGCATTAAATAACCGTACATACGCTTTTTGATTACCTGTTGGTATCTGTACAGAAGCCTCAAAGGTTACTTTTTTTATACTCGGATACTTCGTACTATCCACATAGACTGACAATCCAGGCACATCCGTCCACTCTTCTGTCGCATTGGTACCTGAACCAAAAGATACAAAGTATTCTTTCACCAATGAATCGGCTCTTTGGGTATCAGTTATCAATACAGTATCTTGACTAGACCTAGACGAAGAAGTTGCTTCATAAATTGCGCCATAAATATCTTTTATGCAGTCTTTCCCGCACGTATCTGTCTTGTCTGCGGATACATCTGCCGATGAGGCAGACTGTTCCTGGGTAAATGCAGAGGTACCAAAAGAAAAAGGCTGACGATTATTTTTTAATATCAAAATATTGATATAAACTAAATTGATAGCAATTACACCAAAAATAAATAATTCAAGAAGATGAAACGATACAGATGACTTTGTCCTCATTTTTTTTCAAGTTGTTTTTTTATTTGCTTTCTTAATATGCGAAACACTATTTTCTTGAACGGATTATTGGTTGAATTAACCAATACGGTCATCATCCAATATTTCGTTTCTAACGCTATCTTGGTAAACTGCGAAAAAAGATTTGGCAAGAAATCTTTTGGATTTTCCTCAAAAAATCCTTTCTTCTCCCAAGCTTTCGCAAACACAACAAGTGTATAAAATGCTTGTAGCATACTTAAAACCAACCCATGCAAACCATCCTTGTACCCCTTTTGATAAAAAAATGTTTTCAGGAAATCCTGGGCTGGAAGTTTCAATGCGTCTATGTAAGAAAAAGCTTTTTTCTCTCGTAGCCAATTTTCCGCTTCGTTTTCGGTATATATTTTGTCCAATTTATACAAAAATTGCGAGATCGTTTCATAATTATGATGCTCCATGCTTCCCCCTAGTGTTTTTGTGGGCCCATCTGCATGAAGATACTCATGAACATGTTGCTGGGGAAACCGACCCTTTCCCTTTTTAAATAACCTCAATTGCGCATCAGGCCACCACATATCATTTTGTATCCATTTTCCAAAAATAATATTTTTTCTCGGAATCCAATATCCAACTGTTACATCGTCCTCTTCTGAGATTACTTTTTGTATTTCAATTGACAATTCCCTGCTGACTCTCTCATCTGCATCAAGATTAAGAATCCAATCTCCAGCTGCCTGGGTAAATCCGAAATTCTTATTAACGTTTAACATGCGATTATTTTCCTGCGTAAAGACTTTTGCGTTATGTTTTTTTGCTAACATGACCGTAGAATCACTGGAACTATTATCAACAAGTATTATCTCATCAGCCCACGCAACGGACTTAAGACAATCTTCAATTTTTTTCTCTTCGTTATAGGCTGAAATTACGACTGATAATTTTTTCTTCATACTATGATTATATTACCGAAGAGACAACATGTCTTCACGGATTTGTTTTTTTTCAAATATATAGATACAAAAACCATACACAATTCCCGAACAAATAATTGTTACAATAAGCGAAATCAAATCAGTAGCAAAAATTTGCGTTGTAAGATAGATAAATACACCCATTATTATGGTTGCAAGCGCTGGTTTAAGTATGCTCTTATGAAAATTAAATTGCACAACTCTTTTTACCAACAACACGGTAACTCCTAGGGTAAGTGTCACCACAAATGAAGCAATAGCCACTCCATTATAGCCAAACAGTAAAATAAAAATAGGAGTCAACACCCACGTGAGAATTGTCCACATAACCATGAGACGAAGTGTTGTTTTAACTCTTCCTGTTGCATCCAGGACGTTGACCAATATTCCTGACATCGAAGAAACAAGCGCGTTACACGCAAAAAACGTAAGACTCATAAGCGCTGGTTCCCATTTATCATGCCACCTTGGCACATAGAGAACAATAAACGGTGCCACAATAATAAGACCACTAAGAATCGGGAAAGTTATCGCAGTTGTGTAAAATAAAGACTTTTCAATTGTTTTCTTCAGCACATCTGGCTGGTCTTGAAGCCTTGAAAATGTTGAAAACGTTACTTTAGTAACGCTATCTACGATATAACGATAGATAAAAAATGCGTTGCGTTGTCCGAATCCAATATATCCAAGCTCTGTAAAAGATAAAACCTTCGAAAGAAAAACAGTCAGAAAATCGTCTTTTAACGTAGCGAGTATATTTTTTGTCTGAAATTGCAGTCCGTATTTTAAATGCACGAGAGATCCTCGATCAATTCCTAGTGCAGATCTCCAAGGCGTAGTAAAATAATACGCTGGAATACCAACCAAAGCAGACACCAAAAACGCCCATGAATAACTATCGATACCAAAATTATTTAAAATCAATACGATAAGAAGCACGTTATATACAAAAGACTCAACAATTTGAGGCAATATGAGTCGATGAAATTTAATGTCCCGCTCCATCAATATCGACGGTATTACTTTGAAAGAAGAAAGAAAAATAGTAAATACGAGAACGAGCAATAACTTTATTGCTGAGGAACTCAGATTAAAAAATGAAGCGATTACGGAATTAAGGGAAAATACTAATAAAAATATCGCAAAAGTCACCAATAACTGAATCGTAAAGGTTGTTGAGATATCACCTTTGGTCAACGACTCTTTTTTCTGAACCAACGCAGCCCCAAACCCAAAATCAGTTATAAAACTAATAATTCTCTGAATGGCAGATACTGCCACAAAAATACCAAAGTCCTTTGGGCTTAAGTAAGTAAAAATAATCAACGAGGCGATAAAAGAGAGTATATTGAGAAAAAAAGCTCGAGACGTTAGCGCCACAATACCATTGATTGATCTTTTTTTAATTATTTCTATATCAAGATTTTCCATAATAAAGATTTTTCCAGACCACAAATGTTTCTCGAATTGCCCTGAGCACTACACGAAGATTGCCTCCGCTTTGATTTCCATATAATCGAGGACTATGAGAAACTTCCACTTCTAAAATGCGAAGTTTTGCCATCCTTGCTTTCGCAAGTAATTCTGTGGTAACCATGGCGCCCTCCGAAGATAGAGGAAGTATTGCCTCTATGGCTTTTCGGGTAAACATTTTAAAACCACAGTCGATATCGCGAAAATAAAAACCAAAAAAAACAAAATCCCAAATTTTTAAAAGAATCATCAAGAAATGTCTAAATGGATGATCGTGTCTTTGCTTCCTATAACCAATTACCATGTCTGCGTATGATATTTTCTCTATAAACCTTGGCAACTGGGAAAAATCAAATTGTCCATCGCCATCTGTAAAAACTACGTTCTCGTACCGCGCGACCTTAAATCCTTCTTTTAATCCCGCCCCATAACCCCTGTTTGGCTGATGACTGACTACCTTAATTCGTTCATCTCTTTTGGCAAGCGTATGGGCAAGAGCGAGCGTATTGTCTGAAGAGCCGTCATCTACAATGATAATTTCCCAATCTTTTGCGTATTTTTTTACCACCGAAACTGCCTCAAGCACTACTTTTTCTATGTTTTTCTCTTCATTCCAAAATGGAAAAAACACTGATAATTGTGAAATTTTATTCATAAAAGGGTTTTCGTATCACAGTTGCTATACCTACAAAAAAGATTAATAATCCAACAAGAGATATCCCATTGCTCAACTTTTCAATGAATGTCGAAACAAATTTCAGCTCCACCAAATGCTTACCTTCTTCTAACCGCACCATCATTCCCTTCGAAGTAATGGTGACATATTTTTTCTGCCCATCCACAAATACATTCCACGCTGGAAAATATGCTTTTCTTATCAGAACATCTCCTGTAGATTTTGACTGGACACCCGCCGAAGAATACAACGTATTGTTAACCCCTTGTGTTATTTGGGATAATCCTCCAGATGGTATAAAGACATCACTCACCACTTCATTTTTCTCACGAGGCTTTTCAAAATGACGAGGCAAATATTCATCTGAAATTTTTGATATGTTCCATTTAAGCGCCGATTCGCTTGTATAATCTTGTGGAGATTTCACCTGCATGGTTTGTGGTTGAAAAAGTGCATAATTTGAAACAAAAACAAGTCCTGTAACACTAATCGCAAACAGGCCAAAAATTAATTGCGGTGAATGAAAAGTTTCTAAGATGCTTTTCCCAACAAGCCAGACGAAAAAACCAATTAAAAGAGAGGAAAAAAAAGATACTAAAAATAAAAATCGCCATGGATATTGAAAAAATGCCATAGTGGGAAAATACTCCCAAATGGGTCTTGACCAGTCAAGCATGAGAAAAATAGAAAGCAAGAAGCTGATTGCAGAAAAAAGAAAAAGAATTCCCTTTGGATTGAGAACAAAAGCCAAATCTGACATCCGTCTTAAAATCAACAACAAAGAAAGAAAAATAGAAATAACTGAGATAAGCAGGTGAATTTTACCAATCTTAAAAGACAAACCATCTATACATCCTGGTATTGATCCGCCAAATCCCCACGGACTATTCCATAATTGAGATAAACAGGCGAAATGATTACGAAAATCAGCCCCGCCACCAAGCTGAGATAACACATTGGTATACTGCATTTCAAAAAATACCGGAACCCAATAAAACGCGGAAAGTATTAATCCGCCAACAAACGCAATAATCATTTTTCTCACAATTATCTTCTTTTTAACCCCGCGTGGAAGAAAAGAGAGAACAAGTAAAAAAACTATGATAAAGGGAGAGACCATAAGCGCAGATAAATTATGTGAAAGAATAAGCCCTGCGTATGATATCGAGCCAAGCAAGATAAAAAATCTTTTTTGTGTATGAAAAATTTTCCACAGCGAATAAAAAACCAAAGGAACAAAAGCATACGCCCAAAACTCCGATACGTCTCCCCTCACATATAAATCAACAGCATGGTATGGTGCGTACACATATGCAACAGCTGTTGTCAAACCCGCATATTTCCCAAATACCTCTGCTCCCAATAAATACATCGCAAACCCAGAAAGTAGCATACCAACAATAATCATGAGCTTGGTGGCAAAAATCACATCTACGGTAAAAAATGAAAATACAGCACCTATATAATAGGGAAGTGGTGCATAAAAATTAAAAATCGGATACCCATACCCATAACCAAGATCACCCACCCATCGTACTGGAAATTGTCCCTCAGACAAAGACTTTTGCATCTGGTACACTCTTGACGGCTGAGTATCATCATGCATTGGAAAATATCCAGAAGAAGTAAGCGAAAAAACCGCGAAAAAAGAAAGAACTAAAATAGCTATAAATCCACCAAAAACACTCAGTATTTTCATACGTGTTGCCTTTTCCTCTTATAATTATACGCTATAACGCCCAGGATAAAAAACGAGGTCAATGAAACCACATCAGCAAAAAGTCGCATTGGGGTCTCACCAAACTCCAAACTCACCATCGAATTATCTTTTGGTAAAACGACCTTCATCTGCCCACCTCCTGTAGCTTCAACTCCTGTTGAAACTTGCACATTATTTACGTAAGTATTCCACCCTGGAAAATAAACCCTGTTTATGGTTACATTTCCACCGAGTGTACTCACAAAATTAAAATCCACTTTGTTCGAGTTAGTTTGTACATTTGAAATACCCTCTGGGGCTCCCTCAATAATATTTTCTGGATGAGCATAGGGAACGTTTTTAACCCAAACTGGCATATATTCGTTCTTCACTGTTGTTGTTCCTTCATTGGTTGCATAAAAAGATTCACCTTTATCAAAAAATTGAATAGGTGTTCCATATTGCTTGAAAGAAATAATAATGAACAAACCAATAACTGACAATAAAACAATTTGTATTTGTTTTGATGAGACCGCCATAACGCTTGCCAGCAAAAATGACGCTGATACGATTACAACTGATAATAACCGAAGCGGAAACTGAACAAATGAAACAGGTAACACGTTCCAAAATGGAGCGCTAAACGCGCCTGAAAAAAACAAAGATATGAAACCAACTACAAAAAATAAAACCGTTAATCTATTTTTATCTATGTCTATTCTTTTAGAAAATATAAAAATTAGTGTCACCAAAAAAATACTCAATGTTGAAAACCCTATAAGCTTGATGTTTGCGAAATAGTTGCTAAAGTCTGAAACAGGGGTACTTGAAAAAATAGTATATTGAAGATCAAATAGCGCTGGAATCCAAAAAAAAGCAGACAATCCTAATCCTGCTAACAATGTTGTAATATATCGTTTTAATAAATCGTTTCTTTCTTTTATATTTGCTCTTGCAATCCATATGTCTAAACAAAAATATAAAACGATAAAAGGCAAAAATAAAACTGCTAATGTATTATGAGAAAGAATGAGCAATCCTATTCCTAAAGATGACCAAAACACGCTCTTTCTTTCTACCTGCCATAGCACAAAAGGCACTATTGCAAGGGCGAGAACTTCTCCCACGGATCCCCTTGTATAGGCGTCATACAAATGATACGGCGCATACAAATAAAAAAGTGCCCCACATAACGCTGGGACAGTTTTAAATAATTTTGATAACCAAAAATAACAAAATACTGCAGAGCTTATCATTGATAAACCTAAAATAATCTTTATTGAATTTACAAATCCAAAACCTAATAATTTAAATATTTCCGCAAGATACATAAATCCAGGATATAAAAAGTTAGCTACAGGATACCCGTACCCATAATTCAAACGGGTTAAAAATCGAACAGGAAACTGTCCATCACGAAGAGCTTGATGAAATGCGGAAAAGCGAATAATCATCCATTCTCCATCATCAGAAAGAAAAAAACCAGGATGAAATAATGCCAAAACTGATGGAATTGTTAAAATTAACAAGATACTAAGTAAAATATATTTTTTCATGGTGTTTCTATGAGAATGAACATGGGTAAACCATTTGGCAACATAATGCTCGATTTTTTATATGAGTCAGTAGAGATAAAATCAGGAACTTCAATCGGATTTGCAACAATAATAGTATTTGGTTTCTTTATATCCTCCTTCCAATTTATATCCTTAAATTCATATCGATCATATCCTGCTACATGAACAAATCCATCAGTTGTAATTGGATATTTTTTAGCTGTCTTTGGATATAGTTTTGGGTCATACCCTGAATAAAATAATAGGAAGATATAGGGAGAGTACGTCGGGCGGGATATAATTATATGCTTATCTTCATATTTTTGCTGTAAAACAGTATATAAATTCTTATATTCCAATCCCCAATTTTCCGTTTCATTTTTTGGAAAATGGACAAAGTATTGATCCACGTAGGAAGCTAAATTAATTCCGAGCACCAAAATAAAACACAACAAAAATAATTTTTTGAAGCGGAAATTTTGAATATAGATCCATGCTGTTTGTATACCAATCGCAACCACCAATGATAACACAGGAAATATAGCAAACATCCTATTGGTGTGGGGCGCGTCTTTGGTAATACTTGACGCAAAAGGAGCAATAAGAAACCAGATCAGTAGGATCGTTTCCTCTGCTGATCTTTTTTTGGTAATCAGAACAATAAATCCAACAAGCAAAAATAATGACTCTATCAGATACATGTTGCCAAAACCTTCGATATTGTGAGCCTTATTTATTCCACCCTTGATAAATAAAAAGTCTGGAGAAAATGCATTTAAATAATTTTGTACAAATCTTTTTCCCGCAAAAATAACTCTATTGTGAACTATACGAACGAAAAAAGAAGATGGATTCTGGTGTTGATTTCTTGGTATTTCTATTTGCGCATGTACGACAGAAGGGTCTCCAAAAATACCAATACCAGAAAGTTTGGTTTTATTCGCGCCAAATACCGTTTGAGAAAAAATTAAAAGAGAAAGAATTATAAAAATTATCCCAGACCAAAGAACATACTTATGGGATAATAATTTCTTACGATATAAAATGATAAGCGAACCAACAAGAAGCGTCGTAAAGATATAATTACCTGCATATGTATAATACGTTAAGGCAAAAAGTGCTCCTGATGGAATAAGTAACCACTTATGTTTTCCGAAAGATTTTAAGAAAAGCAACACACCAGCTATGATAAAAAGGACTGCGGTATTCGCTTCTGATTCTACGCGAGACAAGTGAATGTGCCACGGCGCGACTGCCACAAGAAACATGGTAAGAAGAGCTAAAGACTTTTTTCCGAACAACTCTTTTACCAAAAAGTACGTCAGGATAATACTTCCAATCCCAACTAGTATTGAAATAATCCTTACCGCGAATTCATTCAACCCAAACAGTTTTATTACAGGAATTGTTGCATAAATATAAAGCGGTAATTTCCAGTCTCCAAATGATTGAAATGAAATAGGATACCCTTTTCCATACTCATCTTTACCCGTCATAAGTATTGAGTACGCGGTGTAACCAATCGAAGCTTCGTCTCGGTTTACTCCTGGAGGAATTTCTGTGACTTTATATGTTCGAAAGAGAATTCCGACAAATAAAATAAGAAAAAATAACAAGAAAAACTTCTTGGTCATACTTTTATTATACCTCTTCCCTTCTTAAAGAGGAAAACCATACCCACCAACAAACTCAAGAAAGAAATAACCACCCCTACTTGCATAGATAAAGGCTCGTACCTTATAAATACCACATGTTGCCCCCTGGGAACCGGCACTGCGCGAAACGCATAATTTGCTCGCAATATCTCAACCGGTCTATTATCAACAAATGCTTTCCAGCCTGGAAAAAATGTATCAGAAACATACAATAACTGATTAGCATTTGAACTTGTCTCAATCAATATTTCGCTCGGTTTGTACTTCTGAATAACCACCTGTGCCTTTGGATCACTGCTCAAAGTCATTCCCACCTTTTTCTCCAGTAGAATTGTGTTTGTGGGGTTAAAAGATTGATTGAAAAACTTCTTTTCAAATTCTCCATCAGAAGAAAACGTATCATAATCTCCAACTAGCCGAATTCTGTTTAGAAGATGTTGATCTTTATAGATATTCCACCCATCACTTTTGTAAACTGAAACAAAACGATTCGGAGGAAAATCTTTTTCAGAACTTCCACTTTCTATCCAATCCAAAACATATAACACTCCCAAAGCGCTAAAAACCCTATCTCTAAATAAGTTTTCCGTTAAATTACCCCGTGTTGACATAACAGCATCGGACCTATTTTGCAAAGAGAAAGAAGAAGCCATGTTTCCATTTTCTGAAAGACTCATCAACTTCGCATATCTTTTCGCATAAAGGGGGTCGTAACCCTCGGGAGAATACAGACGAGCAACTGTTGCAAAATTTGCCTCTACTGCTCCTGCTTTATATCCCCAGAATCTTTCTATCGAGTTTTGTTTTTGCAAAAAAGAAAATACTGCAGTCTGAGGAAATACCAACTCAGCAGGTACAAAAGGATTGAATTTTTGAAAAGTACGGAAAATATACGCTCCATGAACTAAAATCAATACCAGACAAACCATGGTCAAGATTTTTTTGTGGAGGGCTCCAAGAAATATACTTATTCCCCCAATTATTAAAAGAGTTGTTGCAAACAGTAGTTCTTTCATGGCCACAGTTATCCCATCAACCGGTACCATATGTACACTTGGGTTAAAAACAAAAATCCAAAACACGATAAAAATCACCGCAAACACCATAACTATTTTGCATACATCACGCTTGGTAGTTTCTCTTGCTAGCAAAAATTGCATTCCAAAACCTGCCAATAAAGAAAGAGAAAACGACAACACAAATGTAGAAAGAGTTGAAGAACTAGAAGAAAAAAATGGAAGTGGTATGTAAAATAATACTGCAGTAATGGGATTTTTTGTGATATATAAGATAATTACCAATGAGGTAAAAAGAAAAAACTTAACAAACCAATCTTTTCTGAATTGAAATAGACTAAAGGACGCAAACAAAAGAGGTATGATACCAACTGAAATCGCTTTTCCCACATATGTATCATTAAGAATATAATTTCGAGTCGC
>CAYICR010000002.1:0-2108 GCA_964361925.1 uncultured Gammaproteobacteria bacterium | reverse complement strand
ACTGCCAGAAGCGCAAATGGCATCCACGCCAAAATATGACCTATCGTGTTATACTCTAGCCAAACGATAAAAAATGAAGAAAAACTATACGACACCCCAGCAAATATTGAAGGAATTTTTTGCAATCCTATTTTTCGGGCATACAAAAAAGTGAAAAATAAGGCAAGAAAAGGTTGTATCGCCACCAACACTCCCCATCCGATTTTAAAAGGAATAAGAAGTAATAGGATATTAAGAGGATACAACGCGGCGGACTGAAAATTCGCCAAAAGTGGTGAGCCAGAAAAGTTATACGGGTTCCACAAGGGTAAAAACCCTTGTTTGATTTGATCTATGGCCAAACTTCTCCATGGATACAATTGGCGAAGCACATCGAAGTATTGGGCTTTATTAGGATACGACCCAGGATTATAACCTAAATAAACCTCTGTTTTCCAAGGATTATATTCTGCAATCAATAAATCTCCAGGAAAAGGAATATATCCAAAAAATAAAAATTTATAAAAGAACACTGCGACTATACCCAGAGAAATTAAAAAACCAATAATTACTTCATTTCTTTTCATAATGTTTCAACACTAATATTCCGCACAAGAATAAAAGAGTGCCAAGAGAGACTAAATCTGCAGCCATTCTTGGTTTAGTTTCGGTAAACTCGACCCGTATCGCATGAACCCCTTTTTTCACAGGGAAAGTAATAATACCCCTCCAATTCTGATCTTGAAATTCTATTGGCACTTCTTTCCCATCAACATATGCCCTCCATCCAGGAAAATACACCGTGTTATCAGAAATCACTGAATCTTTTAATGCTTTTACTGTATACGAATGTATAGAAGATTTCTTTAAATAATTACCAAAAGATCCTGTTCCTACTGCAAATTCAATCGGTTGCTTTGGATACCCTTTGGCGGGACCTGCTGACCAGATAACATCTGTTTCACCATAATACGTCGTATTAAGAGGAAAATTCCAATAATAGTTCTCGTCAATTTTGTCATATCCAAGAACTGGTTGCCAATATACAAATGTAGAAAATACCGTTATCCCAATAATTATCCAATAAGCCATATTATTCTTGAAAACACGAAGAAGTAGTGACGATAAAAGCGCTATACCAAACCCGCATACTGCCAAAAATCTCCACGGGAATTGAAATTGTCGCAATATCGCAATACGTTCCCATAAAAAATATGAGACTGGTTGCATAAAAAAAAGTGAGATAAACAAAAGACCAAAAACCGCATAAACAATTTTCTTCTGTTTCTGGTCAATTTTTTTCTTCCAAAAAAGCCATACCACTGTAATAAGCGTGACTACTTGCATAAGCCCAAGAGATACTGCAATTCCTCCTGTTAACAAAGATCTATCATTGGTCAAATTTGGAATAAAGAAATTTTGAATAGGCGCAAAATGTTCCTTATACAAATTAGCCATGTATAAATCACCATAGGTAAATTTATGATCATATATCGCAGGAAACCAATAAAATGCAGAAAGTAAAATACCCAAACCAAGAGAAGTACCCGCTTGTATAATTTTTTCTTTACTTTTCCCAAAAATCAATACAAAACCAACAATCATTAAAAAGAACAGTAGGCTTACTGAATTATGTGATAATACTAAAAATGCTGTTGCAAACGCGGTAAGAATCCGATAACGCAAGATTTGTTTGTTATGAAAAATTTTAATCACCCCATAAAGTACCAATGGTAAAAAGGTGTAAGCATAGACCTCCCCAAAACTCCCTCGTACAAATAACTCAATAAGTCGAAAAGGGAAAAATTGATAAAAAATCGTTACTAAAAAGGCCTGGCGTTCGTCTCCAAAAAACTCTTTGGAAAAAAAGAACATAAAAATTCCTGAAAGAATAAAACTGAGCACAAGCGTAAGCTTAAAAGACATCACCAGCCCCAAACCAATCAAAATAAAAAATGAAGAAATAAAATATGGAAGTTGATAAATAAAATCAAAAAGAGGCATCCCATATCCATAATTTAACTCTCCCGCCCAACGAACTGGAAATTGTCCGTCAGACAACGATTTGAAAAAAGCAGACATGCGCGCCAAATGCACAAACCCATCATGGGTATGAAAAAGCTGACCAC
>CAYICR010000001.1:25562-37353 GCA_964361925.1 uncultured Gammaproteobacteria bacterium | reverse complement strand
GCTCCGCATCGTGAACGATGTTAGAACTATTATACAACAACAGGATGAATATATTTATATCCCTGACTTAAAACCAATCGGATAAGTTATCCTACCCGTTATTCACTATTGTTTTAAATCTCAAAACGTATTTTAACTTCTCGCACACTACTTGCAATAATATGCTATCCTATGCTTAGTATGAAAACTAAAGTATTTGACCTATCTAAAACGCTAAAAAACTATTCCAACGTTTGGCTTGCTCTCGATCCTAGGTCTCTAAAGGTTATAGCAACGGGTAAAAAACCTAAAAATGTATTAACTGAAGCAAGAGAAAAGGGTATTATGCACCCAGTCTTAACCCGAGCCCCTCAAGACTATAGTGCTTATATTTTATAGCTGAAATGGATTTTAAATATCTAAAATTTCCCCGTGATTCATCAAATAACCCATTCCCAAACGATAAATCTGCAATAAGACCTGTTATTAAGATTGATTTTGAAACAAATAATGGTACCTTTGGTTATTTTGTTCTTATTGACTCTGGCGCAGACTATTGTATTTTTCATGCAACAATAGGAGAACAATTAGGATTAAAAATTACAGATGGTAAGGAGCTAACGTTTTATGGAACTTCTGGAGAACCTCAAAAGGCTTATTTCCATAAAGTATCGTTTAAGGTTGGAGGCAATAAACATGAAGCTGATGTTGGATTCTCATATGAAATGGAAAAATTACCTTATGGACTTTTAGGACAATATGGTTTTTTTGAAAAGTGGATAGTTAAATTTGAATATCATAAAGAAACTATTGAACTTAAGCCTATCCTTTCAAAGAAATAATATTATCCCAAACTGTTGCAGGGCTGGTGGTATTTATCACCCTCTTCATCTTCGAACACGTGTCCTAATCAATGGGCTGGATTTACGCACTCTTTGGTGATAAAATAGACTATATTCCGAGATAGTCTGAGTTTGGTAAGACTGCTTGAGGAATATATTCCGCGATAGCTCAATGGTAGAGCAGGAAACTGTTAATTTCAAGGTTCTAGGTTCGAATCCTAGTCGCGGAGCTTCATTTCAGAAAGGGGAATTTTTTGACCAGTACTGTTTCATCCCACCATTTTCCCAGCCCGAGAACTCCTCCGCTTTGAAGCGGTAAGAGGAGCTGAAGAACTAGAATATAAATGATGTGTTCGTCTATAAGGGGGTTATTTTTTGGCGGAAAAGTAGAAAGCCACATAAGAAGAAGCAGAAGGGTTCCAAAAAGTGTTGAGAGTTTTTTCCCAATGCCAAGCACTAGTGCCAGCCCTATTCCTAAAAGCCCAAGCATAAAAAGCCAGTCTACAACCGAATTTCCCGCAAGGCTTTCAAAAAATGGCTTAAAAGGACCTGTTGTTCCAAACTTTAAAAATCCAGATGTGGGAGAATTACCCGCAAGCCACGATTTCTCTGGAAGCGTTGCGTAGCCCAGCCCAAATACTTTATCAAAAAATGCCCATAAAAAAATAAACCCCATGCCGATGCGAAGCATCGCAGACAACAGCTGACTTTTCATGTACATCTATCATAAAGTAAAATCTTTTAAAAAGTAAGTGATCTATATCACGAAGTTTGTCTTTATCAAAGCAACAGCAATGAGGACGACTAGGACACTAATTCTATCTGTGTATCTTCAACAGACGGAAGCTCTTGCTGTATTTGGTGTTTAATCTTGGCAGTTAATTTTTCTATCGCGTCAGTGTCTAGGTCATTTATCAAGTGCAGGTCCAGAGAAGCGATGATTAGGTTATTACCGCTTAGAATTGTTTTTATTTGAGCCACCCTTCTTACCTCTGGATTGGTAAGCGCGATATTTTTAATTTGATTTTCAATAGATTTATGAGCTCTTTTTCCAATTAGTAGTTGTTTAACCTCTTTGATAAGAATAACAGATAAAATTGCCAAAACTACTCCAACTGTCATTGCCCCAATGCCATCAAATTGGGAGTAGCCAGTCAATTGGTATAGGGTTAAGGAGACAAATCCCAAGATAGCAGAGCAAGTTCCCATGAGGTCTAGAACAAGAGTAGTTTTAGTTTCAATAAATAAAGAATTTTTCAATTGAGGAATTAACGTAGTGATAGGTTGATGGTGTAGTATTCGGCGGATATCTAGACTGAGGGCATAACCATTGGTAATCATAGCGATTCCCAAAACGATTAAAGCCAGATAAACATTATAAACAGGCTCGGGATGTAAATAGCGGGTAAAACCCAGATAAAATGATAGCGAAGATGTCAAAAATAGCATGAGGATGCTTGCAATCAGCGTCCAAAAATAGAGCTCGCGACCACGTCCCAGAGGATGATTTTGGATGCCACGGACACTTGATCTGTTCAGGCCAAGCATGAGCAGTCCAACCGCAGTTAAATCTGCCACCCCCTGAAGAGATTCTGAGGCCATAATGACTGATCCGGTGATCATAGCTACTGTTACATTGGTAGCGATATCTATAAGATCAACTAAAAATGAGGTTAAAACAGTTCGCCTGGGAGATATTTCAGTCATATATTACTTCATTTTACAGGACAATTCTGCGTGGTACAAGCAGAATACCCGACTATAGAGGCAAAATCCTATAGTTGTTGACATATCTTTTCATTTGTGCTATAATGCTATTTGCAGGTATGAAGGAATATATCTGCTTAAAGAAATTTTAGGTTTGAGCATATTTAGATAAGATACCTCACAATTCATATTATTTGTATCTTTTCGCCTCACACTCATCGATTTAAGCAGTTTTATCTCTTTATCCTGATTTTTATGTATAAGAAGTTTAATACCAGTAGAAGGCCTTTTTATCCAAGGTCCAACAGAAGGCCATTACCTCTAAATCCCATTATTTTTGTGAACAAAGCGGTAGATACAGCCGTGATGGGAGAACAAAAAATAACGCATCAGTTTGGTGATTTTCTCATTTGTGATCAATTAAAGAAAAATATAGCGGATAAAGGCTACATGACACCAACTCCTATTCAGGATCAGGTAATACCTCTTATTTTAGAAGGAAAAGATGTGGTGGGTATTGCCAATACTGGTACGGGAAAAACGGGTGCATTTCTTATTCCCCTGATGAATAAGATTTATTATTCGGGCTCTCAGCGGGTTCTCATAATTGCTCCTACGCGAGAGTTGGCAGTTCAGATTCAAGATGAGTGCAAAGAATTAGCTCGTGGCATGAATATATTTACCGTGCTTACCATTGGTGGCATGAGTATGTATAATCAATTTTCTGGGCTAAAAAGAAATCCTCATATTGTCATAGGAACGCCCGGAAGGTTGAAGGATTTAGTCCAGCAGGGTAAATTAAATCTTGCCACCTTTAGCAACGTAGTGTTGGATGAAGTAGATAGGATGATGGACATGGGTTTTATCAATGATATAAAATTCTTGGTAACTAAAATACCCACGTCTCGTCAATCGTTATTTTTCTCCGCCACTATTCCTTCAGAATGTATACCCCTTATGAGGGCATTTCTCAGAGATCCTATCACGGTTTCAGTGAAAATACAGGAAACAGCTGGTTCTATAGAACAGGACATTATTAAGATTAATGGAAGAAATAAAGTAGACGTTCTGCATGATTTACTTTCAAAAGAAGAGTTAAAAAAAGTATTGGTTTTTGGAAGAACAAAATGGGGTATTAATAAACTGGAAAAAATACTTATCGATAGAGGAGTTTCTGTGGTGGCAATTCACGGGAACAAGTCGCAGGGTCAAAGACAAAGAGCCCTGGATCAGTTTAAAAAAGGACAGATACGTATTTTACTGGCTACTGATGTGGCTTCACGAGGTCTTGATATCGAGGATATTACCCATGTGGTGAATTATGACGAACCAGCGTCTTATGAGGATTATGTGCATAGGATTGGAAGAACAGGAAGAGCTTCTAAAAAAGGTATTGCTCTAACGTTTGTGGAGTAATGCGATAGCTGCTTTTTCCTCAGGCGTTTGTAGGTCCCTTGCCACCATATTGATAACTCTTTGCGCTACCAAAATGTCTCTTTTTGTTTGTTCGTCAAGAGGAAGCTTGGAAAGTTGTTTGAATGTAAACCATTCTACCTGCATCCCTTTTTTTGACTTACATTTCGTTTTGCCTACTTTTATTTCAGCGTACAATACAAAGTGATTTTTTCCCAATTTTTCATGAAAATAATCATAAACAGCATGTATACTTTTTGGGGAAAGTTTTATAGAAAAATGCTTTTGGATTACTCCGTGAAACACTGTTTCAGGAGCCTCAGATTTTTTATTTTCATGGCCAAAAAGAGACCAAGACACGGAAGGACTGGTTAAATGCAAGAGAATTTGCTGGGTAGGACTATGGTATAGAAACCCGCTTGCATAAAAAGGTTTATGCACAGTATCTATTATAGCACGTTTTTCCTTCTTTTCCAAGTGTTATATATAGTTTATACTAGATGTAGTGTTTACTTTGCCTCAATTACCATATGAATATGATGCGCTGGAGCCGTACATTAGGCGCGATATTCAACAGCTTCACCACACTGGTCATCACGCTGCATATATAAAAAATCTTAATACCGCTTTAGAAAAATATCCAGATCTTGCAAATAAAACTATTGAAGAATTAGTCATGTCTTGGGAAAATTTGCCTGAGGATATAAAAAAAGTAGTACGCAATAATGGAGGTGGACATTATAACCACTCGATGTTCTGGCAGATGATGAGACCAAAAAGTGATAGTCCTCCAAGCGGAACGTTACTTGCCCAGATAAAACAATATTTTGGAGACCTTACGATATTTCAAACGCAATTTAGAGAACAAGCCATAAAAGTTTTTGGGAGTGGTTGGCAATGGCTAGTTCTAGATGGAGAAAAGCTGTCGCTTATGAGTACCCCCAATCAAGACTCGCCTCTTACTACGGGTAAGATCCCCTTACTGGGTTTGGATTTGTGGGAGCACGCGTATTACTTGCAGTATTATAACAAGCGCCCTGATTATGTATCTGCTTGGTGGAACGTAGTAAACTGGGAAGACGTAGCCCTGCGTCTTGATTTGGCAAAAAAATAATATCTCATGGTACTTTCAGTAGATTTTATTCTTATAAATTCGATCCTTGTAATTATTATTTTTTTTCTTTTGGTTGTTCTCACTTTTGTATCACCACCCGATAGCCCATGGGCTCCGTGGTGGAGGACTCCCGCTCATATAGCTCGCATTATGTGTCAGCTTGCGCGCGTTGGAAAAAAAGATGTTGTATATGAATTAGGGTCTGGAGATGGTACCGCGGTTATTACTGCAGTAAAGGAGTTTGGCGCAAAAGGAGTAGGGATTGAGATAGAGTTCACTCGTTTTTTAATTTCAAAATTGCTTGCTCGATTACAAAATGTATCTAATGTTCGTTTTGTGAAAAACAATTTTTATCATCAGAATTTGTCAGAAGCAACAGTCATATTTTTTTATTTGGTTCCTCGGGTGATTAAAAATTTAATTCCAAAATTAAAAAAAGAATTACGACCGGGGACGAGGATTGTGAGTTTTGTATACGAGGCAGATTTGCCTCTTGTGAGAAAAGATATAAAAAATAGAATTTATGTGTACAAAATTCCAAAAAGAAATGTAGGGGACATATAGTTATTTTTTTAACCGAAGTAATATCCATCGAAGCGCGTTGGCAATTTTAAAACATTGATATAAAACGGGATTGATAACTAGGTCATAGCTACCGACAAATTCTACTAATTTGGGGCCATATCCTTCTTTGAATCGGTGAAATCCGTACCATGGATCTTTTGTATTTGGATGTTCAGATAATGATCCCCACATGTCAAACTTTTTAAGACCAAGTTTTTTTCCAAATCGTATTGCTTCCCACATCATAAGGTTTGAACTCATGGTTTCGCGGTGTTCGTTTGAGGACGCACCGTAAGGATAATACAGCGTGTCTTTAAAAACAAATAAAATCCATGTAGTGAGTATGGTGTCTTGATATGTTGCGGTAAGTAAATGCGCTGTAAGTCTATTATCTCTAGCCTCTAGCTTCTGGCCTCTAGCTTCTAGCGTATTCCACATAAGTCGATGGTATTTTTCCGAATGTGCGTAAAATTTTTGTCTTGTTGTTGTTGTTTGAGTGAGCCTTAGGTATTCTTCAAATGCTTTTTCAGAATCGTCTTCTTTTACGATGACATTATGTTTTTGCGCAACTTTTATGTTATACCGAGTTTTTGGATGAAAGTTTTTCAGTAATTCTTCTTCGCTTTTTGTTAGATCCAACTCAAAGGTATATTTTGTAAATAAAGGTCTGGCCGAGGGTTGAATTTTGAATTTTGAATTATGAATGATGGTTTCAAATTTAGAAAAAATATTTTCGTCTTGATTCTTAATTCCTAATTCCTGATTCTTCGTTATATTGGGCTCGAGTTGAATAAAGATGCAGTTATGCATTTTGCCAATGCTTCGTAGTTCTTCAATAATCGCTGTAGTTGGTAATTCACCTTTAGGAACGTAGCCAATGGTAAATGGCGTGTGGGGAATTTTGTGAATAGTCATCTGAAAAGCATAGCCATTTTGTGTTCCGTCGTGAAACTTTCTTACGACTTGTACATTGGTTTTGGTACGGAACTCCCCCCATTCAAAGGCTTGAAGCGGATGATGAACGAACATATTAAATTGCTCAGCACTATAGTCTGTCATAGAAATTCATTTGTATCGCTCTTGTATTGTACATGGTCTTTTAATAAATCTTCTGGTAAATCTAGTATAAAACGCGATGCCATATTTGTAGAGCGTTGACCAAAAAATAGTCGACCTTTTGCGTGAGTTAAGAAAAGTCTTTTTTTCGCCCTGGTCATTCCAACATAGCAAAGCCTTCGTTCTTCTTCAAGTTCGTGTCGATCCATGAGGCTTCGACTATGTGGAAATAATCCCTCTTCCATACCGACCATAAATACGATAGGAAATTCCAGTCCCTTGGCGGCGTGCAGAGTCATAAGCGTTATAGCATCAATTTTTTCTTTTGGTTTTCCATCGGGCATGCCCTCAGTTACTCGTGTCGAAGTTTGTTCTTGTTCAACCAGGGCTACATTTTCAAGAAATTGATTAAGATCAGGAAACTCTATGGCTACCGAGCGAAGCTCCTTGATATTCTCAAGTCGGGCAAGATCTTCTTCATTATGCTGGTCGTATAGAGATAAATAATCACTTCCGGAAATGACCGCATCCATAATTTCAATAGTGGCTTGTGATAATAGATTTTGCGCGTTTTCTACAAAAGCCAAAAATTTCTCAAGGCGTTTTTTTCCTAATTTTTCAATGCGTTTGTGTGAAACGCTATCTTTGGGGTTTTGAAGAAGGCGTAGATATGACAGTACGTCTTTTATTTCTTTTCGTTCATAGAACTTAGTTCCTCCTACCAGTACGTAGGGTACTCCAAGATGAAGAAAAACCTCTTCGATGGCGCGGGATTGGGCATTGGTTCGATAGAGTACTACCACATCAGAGTTTTTAATCGAAGGATTTTCTTTGGAATAATATTTGATATTCAGAACTTGATTGATGATGTACTCCGCTTCATCCTGTTCGTTTCTTGCTTCATATATTGTAATGGGTTCACCACCTGGATTTTTGGTCCATAAAGATAAAATGGGATGTGTGGTATTTTTGGAAATTACAGAAAAAGCAGCATCCAATATTTTTTGGGTAGATCGATAATTTTGGGACAGAGAAAATGTAGCGACATTTTTAAAATCATCTTTGAATTTAGATAAGTTTTTAAAGTCTGCCCCTCTCCAACTATAAATACTTTGGGAAAAATCTCCGACAACACAAATATTGTTCCATTTTTTCGCAAGCAATTTGGTCAGGTGATACTGCGCTTTATTTGTGTCTTGATATTCGTCAACTAAAATATAGCGGAAGGTTTCTTGATATTTCTCCAGAATGTCTGAATTTTTTTCAAACAAAGAAATGATAGTTAGTAAGAGATCATCAAAATCTAGCGCATCGTTTTCTTTGAGAATTTTTTGATACAGAGAATAAACTTGCGCTACGGTTTGTTGAAAGTGACCCCTGGCTATATGGTAATATTCGCTTTCTAAGATAAGTTGATTTTTCGCATCAGAAATTGCGCCGTGGAGAGCGTTTGGTTTGTAATCTTTGACAGAAATACCCAAGCGTTGCATCGCGTCTTTGATTGCATCGACTTGATCTTGTGAATCATAGATTACAAAGTTGTGGGACATGCCAATTCTTCCTGCTTCTTTTCGTAAAATGCGGGCGCATAAAGCATGAAATGTGGTAACTGTTGGAATCGAACTTTTGATAGGACTATTGAGATCTTTCATTCCTTTTAAGACGCGATCTTTCATTTCAGTTGACGCTTTATTCGTAAAGGTAACGCATAAAATTTCACTAGGATGAATACCCTTTTCTATCAGATAAAGGACTTTTGCGGTAATACAGCGGGTTTTTCCGCTTCCCGCGCCTGCCAGAATAATGATGGGGCCTTCGGTGTGAAGAACTGCTTTTCTTTGTTCTTCGTTTAGCTGCTTGAGAAAGTCTTTTTCCATAACGTATAATAAGTGAGCTCTGTAATTTTAGCACCCAGCCAAATTTAGTACAAACATGAAAAAACTTTTTATTGTAGCCAATTGGAAATCTCATAAAACAACCAGTAGCGCCGTTGAATGGCTTTCGTTTTTTAAAGATCGTCCAATTCCAGAAGGAAAAGAGATTATTCTTTGTGTTCCCTTTACCCTTCTTTCGGTGTGTGCTTTTTTTATTCACGAGCACAATTTGTCATTTGAAGTTGGCTCTCAAGACATTTCTTTGTTTGAGGAGGGATCTTATACTGGAGAGATAAACGCAGGACAGATAAAGGAATTCGCAGATTACGTGCTCCTCGGACATTCAGAAAGAGAAAAGTATTTCGGAGAAACAAGAGACACGGTTGAGAAAAAAGCTAAGCAAGCGCAAATCGTAAGCTTGCAAACTATTCTTTGTGTGCCAAACGCAGAAACAGCAATCCCCGAGAACACCCCAATTATTGCTTATGAGCCTCCAAGCGCAATTGGTTCGGGATTGCCAGATACTTCTGATAATGCAGAATTAGTCGCCATAAAAATAAAAAATAATCAAGGAGTACAAGTAGTATTGTATGGCGGAAGCGTTACATCAGAAAATGTAGCGAGTTTTACTCAGTCATCTCATATAGATGGGGTTCTGGTGGGAAAGGCGAGCCTGGATCCAGAAGAATTTTTGCGAATAATAGAGCATGCGTAATAAAAAATCTATTTTTATCTTCTTTATTTTTGTACTGTTGGTTTTATTTTTTTCAAGAATAGGTAAATTTATTCCTGTTGTGTGGGAGGTTGTTTTTAATAAAGAAATATCTTTAAAAAAAACCGATTCAGAAACAGTAAATGTGCTTTTGCTTGGAGTTGGAAGCGGTCAGCACGAAGGACCTGGTCTTACAGATACTATCATGCTTGCAAGCATGAACCCTGCGAAACAAACAGCAACACTCGTATCAATTCCAAGAGACTTATGGGTTCCTGAACTGTTGGGTAAAGTGAATACTGCATATGCCATCGGAGAGAAGAAACAGAAAAATGGAGGAGTGATTCTTTCAAAAGCAGTTGTTTCCAAAGTGTTAGGTCAACAAGTAGACTACGTATTCGTTATTGATTTTGATGGTTTTGTAAAAGCGGTAGATTTAATTGGCGGGGTAGACATAGTAGTTGAAAATACGTTTGATGATTATGAATATCCAGTTGAGGAGAAAACAGAAGATCTTTGTGATCGCACGCTTGATGAGGCAACAGATCTTTTGGCCACGCAGTCAGCAACCTTCGTGTTTCCTTGTCGTTATGCTCATGTGCGCTTTGACAAAGGGGATGTGCATATGGATGGAAAAACTGCTTTAACTTTTGTTCGTTCAAGATATGCAGTAGGGGTGGAGGGCACAGATTTTGCTCGAAGCAGACGACAGCAAAAAGTAATAAGCGCATTTAAAGATAAAATGCTTTCCGCAGAAACACTTCTGAACCCTATTCGTGTTGCGAATTTATATGCAGTCATAGCTGACAATATTAAAACCGATATTTCTGATAATGAAATTGATGACTTTATAAAGCTTGCTCAAAAAATGAGAAAGGCAAAGATAAGTTCGTATGTTCTGGATTGGTCTTTGGAGGATAATAGGGGATTACTGACTCATCCATTGCCAGAAGATTTTGGTGGAAGCTGGGTGCTTATTCCAAAAGCAGGAGATGGTAATTTCTCGCAAATAGAAAAATATGTAAGTTGCATAATTGTCTTTGGTACCTGTACAATTCAGCCATGAAATCTCCCAAACAAGTTCTCGATATCGTAGAGAAATCAATTATAAAAGTCCAAGAGCGGTCTTATTTTTGGACACATGAAATTCGGTATCGATGGATTTTAGAAAAGATAAAGTTTTTATCTAACGGAAAAAAATTAACAATTCTTGATATTGGATGTTTTCCTTACCACGTTGGAAAAGCGCTTGAGCTTTTGGGACATACTGTATACGGGATAGCTTCTTATCATGAGCCAGTAAGCAATAATAATGTTGCGGTTGTGAATATCGAGACGGAAAAATTTCCATACGCCAATGATTTTTTTGATTTGGTATTGTGCAACGAGGTAATAGAGCATTTGCCCCAGTCCCCAATCCCCGCATTGCGGGAAATAAAACGTGTGCTTAAAAAAAATGGATTATGCATGATAACTACACCAAATATCGCGCGTTTGGTAAATAGGATAAAAGTGCTGGTTGGTTTTTCTCCCATGTATCCAACTGATGTTTATTTTGAAAATAATGGAAAAGGAAATAACATATATCATCGGCACAATAGAGAATATACTCTTTCAGAATTAGTAAAAGTTGTGAGGGGGGCGGGTTTTAAAATCGCAGAAGAAAAATATTTTATCAGCTATACACCTTTTCGAAAAAGAGTAATTCCCGATACATTTATGCTGGTCGGAATAAAGTTTATCAATTATGCATCGATGTTGTTTCTAAATCCTTTCAAAGATACGCTATGTGTGTTGGGAAAAAAAGATTAATTAATTTTATAAATAGTAGTCCCGTTATTTTTATATACTACAGAACCTAATTTTTGAAACATTTCTTCGGTGCTTGATGGATATTTTTGGCGTTCTAGTTGGCCAAAGAAAATATATTGAATCTCATATTTTCGTATGAGATTTTTTACTTGGAAAATATTCTTGCTTTCGTAGAGTGTTTGCACATCAGCGATTCTTGGAGACGGGATGTTATATGAGCCTCTCCATAGCCATTCGTGTACAGTCCAACCCAAAACAGTTGGAAGACCTGTGTGGGTTGAAACGCGGGCATAATCAGTGTAGGAGTCGCCCTGTGCCTCCAAAATTATGGGCTGACCCGATATGTTTTCTCGTAACCATTCTATGGCGGTAAAATCTTGAGGATACAGAGTTTTTAAGTATGAAACACCATTTAATCCGCGATAGGTTTTAAGATTTTCATAGTATGAATTGATGGCAAAATATGGATAGATAGAAACAAGAAATAAGGCAAAGAGCCCAGCACATATCGGGATCCAATACTCTATTTTGATATTTGATATTTGATATTTGATATTTAAGATAACTCTCGCTATGGTATATCCACTTGCGAGAGAAAGTAACATAAAGGATTGATATGTTAGTTTAAACATAGTATTTGCCCGATAATGAGCAGGGTAAATGTCTTTAAAATAAAAAAATTCTGGAATAATAATAAATAAGAATGAAACAGCGCATA
>CAYICR010000001.1:7102-25462 GCA_964361925.1 uncultured Gammaproteobacteria bacterium | reverse complement strand
TCTTTAAAATAAAAAAATTCTGGAATAATAATAAATAAGAATGAAACAGCGCATAAAATAGCTACGAACAGATCTGTTCGTAAAGCAATTTTTTTTCGTAGTATGGTAAACCATAGGATAAAAGTCCAGAATATAAAGAATCCATACAGAATGAGAAGTTGCCATAAGGGTGATTTTTGACAGTGTTGGGGTTCAAATAGAAATGGTCCAATTTTTCCAAAATTTGTCAGAAAATCAGGCGCGCACAAAACACCAATACCATTTACAAAAGAATTAAAGTGAAGAGAGAATGGAAGAGAAAAGAAAGCAAGCCCAGAAACGAGCACGAGAAATGTAAGGGCAATTTTTTTTATTACCTGGCTGAGAATGATCTTGTGAAATTTTTGTAAGTGAAACGTAATAACAGATAAGGTAAGTAGCAGATAGATTGGTCCATCAAGGGCATTGGTCATATACGCACACGCAAGGAGAAATGATAGTAGAATTTTTGTCCACAAACTGAATGTCTTCGAAAATAAAAATTCATGAAGTAAGATGGCTACGATAGTAAGAACGATTGGGATGCCAATAACATGTCCGTGTAAATCAGAAACTACAAACGAATAAATTGGAAATTCATGTATCGTGTTGTGAATAAATCTGGTTGCGTTTGGATACCAATAAGCGTTTGGAAATGTTTCTGGGAGAAATTGAAGACTCCAAAAAGGGATTGGATTTTCGTTGGAATATGGTTTAAAAAATGTATAGACGGCATGAAGATTTCCCGAGAGAGAGAGTAAAAAGGCGCTGATTCCGCCCGCAAAAAGAATAGTAAAGAGTTTTTTAAATTGAGATGTATTTATGTGTATCTTTGTTTCGTGTATTACGCGGGAGATTAAATTGATCCCAATTGAAAATGAACAAGAAAAAGCAAATGCGAAGAGCGTAGCAATCATGAGGTTATACGTGATTGCAGAAGATAACATTGACAGCTTGGTAAGCACCGCGGTAATGAGATGACCAAAATAATAATAGTTAATTGAAAATGGAGCAAGCCATAAATCTTTTGCGGGGAAATAATCAGTTTTCAGTATCGAGTTTACGAATCCAAAATCCATATATTTTTCAAGGCCGTGAATATCTGGCTGGTGAGATCTTATAAAAGACCAAAGGGTAAGACAAAGAAGAAAAATAATTTCCTCAATAACAACAAACATAAGGACTTGTCGGTTTTTTACTAATGAGAATATATATTTTTTAAATTTTTGTTGCGTAAAAATTGGTAATAGAGAAAGAGCGACGGTGAGATATCCAGCAAGGAGAATAGAAAAGTAAGTAAATGGGAGTATATGAAGAGTAGATAATGCAAATAATACGTAGCTTATGGCCACCATTCCAAATACTTTTGCAAAAATATATCCTCTGTCAATAAAAGAACGAAACACAAAAGAGGTAAAGGGAAAAAAAAGAATCCCAATGGCGAAAAATAGAATCCACCATTGAAATATATACGAGAGATCAGATATTGGCATAGTTATAATTTGATCTGCGATAATTTTGTGATAGCAATAATATTGTTGTTTATTTTTGCCCTTTGTTTTTTATTAAACCAATAGAATTTTATATCTCGATTTTTTTTGGAAAGAAACTTAAGCAGAGAAAGGTCATCATCGATATAAACATTTATTTTGAGCTTTTTCATCATTTCGTTTTTAAATATATGTGGTTGTTGGTCTTTAAAATTAAAAAACAAATCTTGAAATAATGGAGAGATACCATATTTTTTTACAATATCTTCGGTTTGTTTTTTGAGGAAACCAAATCTACTCGATACGAGAAAATATGTATGTTGATTTTTCTCAGCTAACTTCTCCATGAAGCTGATATTTTCCTTTATAGGAGGCCTGAATAAGGAGTAGTGGGATAATTGTCTTATTTTTTGTTCAAACGAGGATGGCATGCGGTACCATAATTCCCCGTTAGATTTTTTTTTGTACATCCTGTTGATTAAAAAGCTTGGAACAAGAGGTGGATAGTCAATAAATATTTTATCAAGGTCAAAGCCAACAATCATAAGTTTATAAATATCTGCGGATAATATTGAGAAGTTGGAAGTTCCAGCCAACTCGATGAGTAGTACCTACCCTGTTTATTATTTCATGTCTGTGGGCGGTATACCATTGGTAACTTTCTAAAAGTAGTTGTTTGTTGGATTTTTTTGGATGCCATCCAAGCATTTTCTCTGCTTTTTTTATGGAGATATATGAATGTACCGGAAGCGTTTTGAAATGCCATTTGGCAACAGGAGAGAGATTAAGTAGCTCAAGAAGAGATAGAAAAAGTTGCGAAGGAAGAACTGGTAGTGAGGTAATTTTTGCTTTTGACTTGGAGCGGGAGATAACATGGCCCAGGTCGTTTCTCCATGTAGAAAATTCTTTCGCGCCAATGTTAAATATTTCTCCATGAATGGGTATGGTTAGTGTTTTTATGATTGCCTCCACCGCGTCTGATACTGCAAGTAATTGATACCGATTGCGTCCGTTTCCTAAGATAAATACACGTTTTCCACTGTACATCGCCTCAAGCCATAATTCAAAAATCCCCAGTCTTTCAGGACCCAGGAAAGTTTTCGGGCGGATAATATTTATCTGTAGTCCTTTTTTCTCAAATTCCAAACATAATTTTTCTCCTGCAATCTTTGATTCCCCGTAATATCCGATAGGATCTAGTGGATTAGTTTCTTTTTCAGGAAGATGTTTGGGGACTCCATATACAGCTGTTGAAGAAATAAAAATTAAGCGTTTTACTTTGTGAATAAACGAATAGTTAAGAACGTTTCTCGTGCCATTGATATTTACATCGAAGATTATTTTTTTCTCCCGTAAGATTGGAAGAGCAGCTGCTGCGTGTACGACATATTCATGTCCGCGTATTGCTTTGTCAAGAGATTTTTCATTTAAAATATTGCCTTTTATGTATGTTACTTTGCCGATGAGATCTTTGGCATCAAGTGGGGCAATATCGTACAGAGTGACGATGTACCCTTTTTTAACAAGTTGTCTTGCCAAGTGACACCCCAAAAATCCCGCCCCACCAGTAATGAAAACTCGTTTTTTCTTCATAGCCAATAGAGTGTATTGTATCTCATGATCGGGAAATCCTCAAGGTGATTTCTGGAAGATGACAATCTTTGGGTGGTCATAGACAGTGAAGGATTCATCCGCGCTTTGATCATTAATTTGTTTGTTTAACAATGGAATAGTTGGATATACAGCAAATTCAGCAACTTTTTTAAAACCTAAAGATCCATCAAAAAGTTTTTTGTAATAGTTCGCGGTTTGCGTGTAGCAATATCCAATTGGGAGATTATCACAGTCGGTGAGTTTTTGCAGCGGTGTATAGAGTCTGTTTGACGCAAGAATAAGATAATCTGTTCGCAAGAACTGCTGATTTATTTTTCTCCATTTTTCATCTGTGTCAGGATTATAGAGTTCAAGGGTCTCCATGTGATAGTTTTGCTGCTGGGTAAGCGGTAGTGAATCGTCCCAGTGTTCAATGCCAATTGTTGACCCTGCTTTTATATTTTTTATAATCCAGTCTGTTGCGAGTATGCGCGTATTTGGCTGGGTATAAATATGAAGAAAACTTAGGGGCCAGACCAGTAACGACGTAGTAAGTATTACGTAGAGAGTATTACGTATTATATTGGAATCAACATTATTTCTTAAGAGTCGGTTGATTCTGTACGCTAAGAATGCGCCGAAAAGACAAAGCAGTGGATAGAGAGGTAGCAAATAGCGCATAAATCCAATTGCAAAATTTCCAATGATTAAAAAATAAACCCAGAAGAAAATAACCAAAATTAATTCATGTGCCCATTTATCTTTTTTTTCTTTAGTAACAGCACGATAAGTAACGTAAAAGGTGCCAATGAAGCAAAGACTAGCAAGGAGTGGTCCAAGTCCGAAGAGGAAAATATTTTTTAGTTCATAGAGATATGGAATTTTTCCGACATACTGAAGAGTATAGGGAAAAGTAAAAGCATTGTGGGTCATTGCTGCCTGCTGCATGTTTTGTTTCCAAAATTCGGAAAAGTCAATAAATGCATATGGCTCTGTAATCGCAAATGTTGCTAAAGCTGTAGTAACAATAATAATGCCGTCTATACATAACCTTTTTATAAAAACAGGTACATGGGGGAACCATACGTGTGGGCGGTGGGGTTGTTTAAGAAAGATTAAAAGAAACTCAATACCAATAGCAGTGCCAATTGAAAAAAGTAACACAAGCGCACTTGTTTTGGTTGCAAGGGAAAGTCCAAAAAAAACACCAACTAAAAGCGCATTTTTTATCGTTTGTTTTTCATAGAAATTTATTAATTGGTAAAGTGTTATAAGGATAAAAAATGTGAGAAGTGTATCAACGGCATAAAAATGAGCAAGCTGTATGGGTAAAACACTTACGGTATAAAAGAAAATAGATAGTATGGCAACAGGCTTGCCAAATATTTTTTTTGCAAGGAGAAAAAGCGTAAAAAGAGTACCTAATTCTGCGAGTACAGAAACGATGCGTCCCACCATGTACATTTCTTGATACGTAGCATAAGGGGCGTGTACGAGACCTGCCAAAAAAGAGGTACTCTTAAGAAGATATAGGGGAAAGTTGCCATAGGCAAAAAAATGCGGATTGAGCGGACTTTGATTAGAAAAAAATATATCAATACTTGTGGGTAGCCCAAGTGGAAGAGTGAAAAGTATTATTGCTCGTTCGTCGGGATGAAGATTAAATCCGCTATCCCAATTTATTCCATAAATTCTTAATAATAAAGATAATAAAGCAAATGTGAAGATAAAGAAAATATATATGTGGGATAGGCTAAATAATTTCATTTATTCTCGTTTAAATATAGTTACTGTTGGTCTATCAAATATGGAAGCGGTTTCTTCCGCAGAACCAAATGCATAGATTATGTTGCAAAGTATATCACAGGGCGTTTGGTACATTTTGGTAAAGCCTAGGTTTCCGCTAAAAAGATTTTTATAAAACCAATTTCCCAAGGGAAATTTTTCAGGATATGCAAGTCTGCTTGGGTATATTCGTTGGCTGGGAAGAATAATATATTTAGCTGTCTTAATTTGTTGCTGATAGGTTGACTCAATATTTGAGTCGGTCTCAATATCATAAAAATTAATCAAATCTATGTTGGGAAAGAAAGTATTAAAGGGAACAATCCCCATATCGTACACAGGAGAAATTATTTCAGAGGTTGTATCTGATGTATGTGTCTTGGCAAATATAACAGCCTGTTCGCGAGAATCTTTTTGATAATAGGTTATATACGTGAAGAAAAACGCGTGAAGCGTGAGATAGAACACTAAAAGATAAGGAAGGATGAGAATAGCTCTTGTATATTTTTTGGTTTTTTCAATCAGTTTGTGCAGGCTTAGGGCAACGATCAGGATAATAAAGGGCAGAGTGGGTATCATATATCTTGTCCATTTGGCATAAAAAAATGCTTGGGAAAAAAATAAGAGAAAAAATCCAAGAAAAATGAGCGCGTGATTATGTTTTTTAACCATGTCGGGAAGAAGAAAAGGAAAACTTACTACAAAAAGTATGAGTAGAGGTATTGAGAGTAAAAAGGGATAAATGTGAAGAAATTGAAAGACAATGGGAATAGTACCGAAAAAACTCTGGGTATAAAAAACTGGAAGTGTGCCAATGGCAACACCCCCTTCATATCGCATGGTATTTTGAAATGATAATTGATCGATAACGGTAAACGGAGAAACAATAATAAAAGTGAAGATAGAAAAAAGCGCAAGAAGTAAAACTGAAAACACATATTTTATCCAGTATTTTTTTAGATTGAAAATAGATGAAAATATGACAAATATTGGCAGTAGTAATAATACTATGTGAGAGATTTTTATAGAGATAAGCATCCCTGAAAGCATTCCCATTATGGAAATTTGTCTGAAACCTCCCTGTTCATCTTTTTTCAAACAAACATATAAAAGTACTGTTTCCCAAAAAGTAAGCCAGATTTCAAAAGTTCCAAAATGAGAAAATTGAATTAGTCCAACATTTGTTGCGCAAAGAATTGCCGACATAACTCCTGTTTTTCTGTCTTTTATTTCTTTTCCAATAAAATATAAAAGTCCGATAAGAGCGCTTGAGAAAATTGCAGAATACCACCTGCTGATTAAAAGTGCGTTTTCAAATGAAACTTGAAAGAGGTTTGATACAGGAGAAAAAATATGTGTTATAAGATTTACGATGATTCCGGAAAAGTATATGGTGTATATCGGTAAACTGCCATATGCAAAAAAATGAGGATTCATTTGTTCGGGAAATCGCAGTTGGCTTACCGATGACGCGATATTTCTTTCATCGGGATGAAAATAAAAAGGAGAGCCCCAATTAAGGTCATAAAATCGAAAAATAATTCCTAAAGCAATAACGCTAAGAATAATTATGAGATGAAGATGTTTCATCGACTATTTTTGCAATCTTATATCCCAATTCTATCGCGTAATTAGTACCCCTATCCCATGGATATACCTGTTCTATGTTTGCAAGATATACATTGGGAAGCGGGGTAATAAAAGGTGGAATTATTTTGGAATAACGTATTGGGATAATTGGTTGGGCAAATGGGGTTTTGAATACTTCATAGGAGATAATATTATTTTTATAATTTGGATTAATTTTTTGTAAAAACGGATCATATGTTTCAAGCACTTGTTCTTTTGAGAGCTTATATATGTCGCTTGACGACTCCATATAGTTTCCGATATATAACAGATGTTCGTTGTTATAATTTTTTTTGTCCATGAAGTTGGTATGTTCGACAATTGCCATTATATGTGATGCGGTATTGCAGACGCTGAGCCAGTAAGTTTTGTCTGGAAAAAATTCTTTTTTTGAACGAAGGACTAGATTGACCGCGCCAAGTCCTTTAAGTTGTCCTAATTTTGCTTTGTAGTTTGCAGGTAGCCCAGGACACAGCTTGAGAAATAGAAAAGAAGGAAGAGTTACGATCACTTTATCAAATGTGTGAATGCTTAAGTCTTTAAGTGTAACTATTGTTGAGGTGTTGTTATCGGTAATAGAGGTAATTTGCGTTTGGTATTGTATCTTAACTCCCTTATCTTCTAGGGTTTTTGCAAGATGCTGGGCAAATACTAAAAATCCTCCGTTTGGATACGCAAGCATTGGTGTCCGTTTTTTTATACGAGCCCAAAACCAAACAAGAGATATGGAGTTCATATAGTTACCTAACTTGTTAAATAGTTGGGGTTTCCAGATAATTTCGTATGCTTTTTTTCCTATGATAAAAGGAAGAGTTGTGGCGTGCGTTCCCTCGAGTAATTGCCAAAATGGATTGAGTTTGAATAAAATACCAAGCGTAAAGAGGTGCCAGATACGTTGGGGAAGAGAAAGAAGGGGGAAAGAGAGAAATGCACCTATCGAATCAAGTTGATATATCGTGTTGTTAACAAATATGTTGGTATGTGGTTTTTTTATCGTAATTTCGTGATGAATTTCTTTGGCAAGATTTAAAGCAAATGAGTCGTTACTAAACCAATGATGATAGTGATGTTCCAGTGTCCAGCTCCACTGCTTTTCTTTATAGCCTATGGCCAGTCCCCCTGGATTTTCTTCTTGTTCAAAGATAGTTACGGTATGTCCTTTTTTCGCAAGTTGATAAGCGCTTGAGAGACCAGTAAAACCTGCGCCAATTATTGCAATTTTCATAAATTAGGAAAACCTTTGGTGAAGAAGAATAGTACGAGGCCTGAAAGAGCAGTAAGCGCGGCACCAATGCCCAAAGTCGTAGCGGAAGTACCTGGCTCAACAATGGTTCCACCTTTTGTAGTTTCCATAGGTGGTGTGGGGACTTGAGTGGTGACAATTTGAATAAGTGCATTGGTAGGGGTTAGAAAAGTGGTTGGTGTAAGAATTATGCTCGTTGGTGTCGGCAGGAGTGTTGTGGGTGTGGGTGTATTGGTTGGTTTGGTTGTTGGAGACGCAGAAGGCGTTGCGGATTTTTCTACCATGGATCCTGAGGCAAAAACAGTGAAAGTTTGAGATATTTTTTTGAGAATTCCGTATTGATCTCGGGTGGTGGCAGTAAGGGTATGTTGTCCAGGCGTGAGATTTGTTGTTGGGCGATACGACCAGTTACCGTTATTGTCAGAGGTAATCCTTTCTTCTATAACATTTTCTGACTCTATGGTAATAGTGACGCTTGTGTTGGGTTGTGTGATGCCTCGAAAAACTGGACGTTGATCGGTAAATGTTTGATCCTTTTTTGGTATCACAATCTTTGGCTCAGGAAATTTTTGTGTTGTTGCCAAGAACGAAGGGAATCCAATTTGTGCTGATGAGGACGCGATTGGTAGAATACTGGTTGAGAAATCATAATCTTGCGCAAGAGTAACTACAGGGATGAGGCCGTTGGTACTTTTATTTATCAGTGTGATATTTGATTGCGAAGTGTTGGTAGTGATAAGCACGCTAAGAATAGTGGTGGGAGAAAGCTTGAGAAGCGCTTGAAGGTTTTTTGTAAGAATTGTACCAAGCGGTATTTGGTATGTTCCATCAGCGCTGGTAATGCTCGATAGTGCTTGACTATTTTCACTTGCCACATAGACTAAAGCCTGGGAAGCTGGGCTTCCATCTGGATGGATGACTTTTCCCGACAGTATGGAAGCGGTCGATGAGGAACTTGCAGGAGTAGTTGGTGCGGTAGTTGCCATAAACGGCTCCTGATCGTTGAGATATGTATCAGAACCGCTTGTTATCGTGAAGTAGTATGTGGTAGAAGGGCGTAGATCTTTAACAATTATCGAGCGAATTGTGCTTTCAGAGAGTTCACTTATTGATTTGTCTCGTTGGTCTATGGCGTTTTGAGGAAAAGTTGTCTTATCGGTTCCATACGAAATAATACCAGTGGTTTTTTCTGGCGTGGTATATGAAACAGTAAAAGTTGAGCCGGTTACATTGGTGATGCGAACATTCTGAGGCGTGTGGGCAGGACTTGCTTTGGAATTAAAGATAATGCCCTGCTTAGTAAGATATGTAGTGGTTAAAATTCCCATGAGAAGAAGCACAAGGCCAAAAAAAGTTGGAATTTTTTTGCTCCAGATGGAATTGCTCATAGGGCTCCCCCTCCTGTTGCTTCTTTGGCAGAATCTGTTGCTATTTGTATTGTTGGTGTTGGAGGTGGAGGCGTTGATGACGCAGGCTGTGTTTGTGTTACCGTAGGAGTAAGATTGCCTTGTGAAAAGCTGGGCGATACATTTTCTTTAGTTTTTAATTTATTAATAATGGTAGTATTAAATGATCCATTGATGGATTTTAGTTGGGTGACGATGAATTGCGGAATCGTTGAGGTGACAATGTTGTGATAGATGTTAAACCCTATCCATGCAACAACAATAAAGCAAAGGGATCCAAACAATAATAGTATATCGTTTTTTTTCATGTTTATGGCTTAAAGTATGCTTTTCCTCGTAATTCTAACTGCATAAGCCCTGAGCCTTCTGGGCCCGCTTTGATATTAAGCGCATCAAGAGTGATAATGCGATTAAAGTTAGCAAGTCGTTTAATAAAGTCATAAATACGATCTTCTGCCCCCTCTGCGGTTAAAGAAAAAGAAAATAAAGCTATTCCTACGTTGGTACTGCTGGTTGTGGATTGGGAGAGATCTGCTTGTTGCGTTTGGAAGCGAAGCAGACTAATATTACTTGTTCCCGCTATTGTTTGTACTTGACCGTTAAGCATTGAAGGGTCAGGATCTATAGGGATTGCTTGTAGTACTATCGGAATGTCTGTTTGAATTTGTGCGTATTGTTTCTGTAATTGTCCCAAGTTGGTGATTTTTTGTTTCAGTTTTGTTTCAACCTCTTTATTGTCTTCAAGTTGTTTTTGGAGCTGTACAATGGTAGAAAGAGTCGGATTGATTGCAATAATGCCAAATAAAGAAATCGTAATAAGCGTAAGTATGATTGTAGTAATTTCTCTCGTTCTTTTAGATTGTAAATAAGGGAGCGAGTGGAAGTATTTATTTTTTGCCAAGTCTCTTAAGAATGATGAATCAAGTTTCATAATTATTTTATTTGTTTTAATGTTGCAGTTATACTCACCAAGATTACTGCTCCGGCTGTTTTATTTTCAATTTTATCAAGGCTCACGGTTTGTATTTGTTCGTATTTTTTAAGAGTTTCAATAAATTGCGATACTGTCTTTACAGACTTAGTGTTTGCATCAATTTGTATGCGGTTTCCTAAAAAGTTAATATTGTTTAGTTGCATGCCTGAGGGGATATTTTTGGAGACCTTTGTTACGAGGGCGACTGTTTTATTTCCCTGGTCGGATAACTGTGCGGAGAGCGCAATTCTCGCTTGTAGATCACGGTACGTATTCTCGTTATCTTTTAATATATTGATAACAACTCGTTTTTGTTTGATTGAGTCGTGGAGATCAACAAGCTCCCTGTCGAGATTAAAGCGGTATAGAAAAGTAAAAAGCGCAATTGCTTCCGTAATGACGATGATGACTCGTCCTATAGACAGAGCCCATTTGATAAATTTCTCGACAAAACTCGATTGGTCTTTTTTAAGCAAGTTAATAAGAAGAGGAGATTTTCCCATACTACCTTTTAGCATAGGTGAATTGATGGATTTTGTCAAAGAAAATTAGATTCTATTTAGACTTTTTTTTAAGGGGTTTTTTAGGAGCGGAGGTCGTGGTTGGGACGAGCTTGGTCAGACTTGCTTTGATGCGAGACGCTTTATTTTTATGTAAAAGATGTTTTTTTGCCGACTTGTCGACATGGCTTATTGCGTCTTGAATTGTTTTGACAGTGTGTTGTTTTTTTGCTTTTTTCAAAAGTGCGTCAAGACGAGCTCTCCACTGATTATTGATGAGTGTTCGCTTTTTGTCTTTGCGTAATTTCTTTTTCGCTGATTTTATTACTGGCATATGCAGATTTTAGCATGATATACTGTAAAAAACAACATGCATAAGAACTTCTTCCAAAAAAGTATAAATCTTTTACTTGCCCGTCAAACAAATATTTTGTCTGCGGCCTTTGTCATCATGGCAACAGTCATTCTCTCTCAGGTGCTTGGTTTGATTAGGCAACGTCTTCTGGTGGCAATTTTTGGCGCTTCTCAAACAGGTCTCTATCTGGCATCTTCTCGTTTTCCCGATTCTCTCTTTCAGATTATTATTGCTGGTGCGATCTCATCGGCATTCATTCCGGTATTTTCTGAATTTTTAGGAAAACATGAAGAAAAAGAGGCGCATCAGATGGCGTCTGCGATTTTGACTATTGGGTGCGGTGTATTTCTGGTTCTTGCAGTGCCGTTTTCATTATTTGCCCCATTTTTTTTGCAAATTCTTAATGTAGGCAAGGGATTTACTCCCGATCAGATAGAAGTGATGGTGAATTTGACTCGAATTATTGTTGCGGGTCAACTAGTTTTTATCGTTGGTTCTTTTTTTGCCGCACTCCTTCAGTCATATAATCATTTTTTTATTCCTGGATTTGCTGCAGCGCTATATAACTTAGGTATTATCGTTGGTATTTTATTTCTTCATCAAACGTTTGGTATATATGCTCCGGCGTATGGGGTAATTCTCGGTGCATTATTTTTTATTTTTTTTCAGCTACCAACAGTGAGAAGCGTTGGTTTTTCGTGGAGGCCTTCATTGTCGCTAAAAATCCGAGGCGTTATGGATGTGGTACATTTGATGTGGCCCCGTACGCTTTCCAATGCGATGTTTCAGATTGGAAGCATACTCATCCTTGGTCTTATTTCCTTTCTTCCTGAATCAAGTAGAAATTATACGATTCTTGATTATGCGCAGACTCTTGCTTTTGCGCCTATTGCGCTTTTTGGACAAACTATTGCGCAAGCTGCGTTTCCCGTTTTGTCCAAACAGCGAGAAAAACTTACAGAGTTTCGCACAACCTTTATTACCAGTTTTACGCAGGTATTATATTTAGTGTTGCCCATATCCATGCTTTTGTTGGTACTACGTATTCCCGTAGTGCGTCTTGTTTTTGGTGCGGGGCTTTTTAGTTGGGAGGATACGGTTTTAACTGGAAAAACTCTTGCCTTTTTTGCCATTGCGATTTTTGCGCAAGCGCTTTTATACTTAGTATCCAGAGGATTTTATGCGCTTCGTGATGCCAAGACACCTTTGATAGCAGGATCGTTTTCAACGCTTTTGATGCTTGTGCTTGGGTGGTTCTTTGTGGTGAAAAGTAGTATGGGGGTGGGGAGCATTGCGGTTGCGTATTCCATAGCAGGAATCGTAAATTTGGTCATTCTTATGATAGTTCTGGATAGAAAAGTCGGGGGGTTTGCCCGCATGCCGTTATTTTTGACATTGGTCAAAATTTTCTCAGCAACTATTTTTACTGGTTTTGCACTTTATATTCCAATAAAACTTTTGGATCAATTAGTATTTGATACGACTCTTACGATAAATCTTCTTATTTTGACGGGTATCTCAAGCATGGCAGGGCTTTTGTTCTATCTATTTCTTACATGGCTTTTTAACGTAAAAGAGGCGAGTATATTTCTGCTTGTGTTTAAGAAAATAGGGAATTGGAAAGAAACCCTCGGGCTTACCCAGGAAACAATCCAACCTAACCGAAATCCATAAGGAAAGGCTATCTCCCTCTTGTCATCATCCTCTGTGAGGGCAAAGGATCATCTATGTGGGGTATGCCATTGGGAAACGCTTTTTGTATTTGTTGAGGTACGGGCTTGGACTCTTCCAACAAATTCAGGGTCGGGTCGATTGGATAAAAAAATTCATGTGCACTCATAGAATTGACATAATTCAAGATATCTAGTATCAAACATCGAGGTTTGCATAAAGTATACTACTATGTAGTGATATACTTTATGTAGAAAATTAAAAATCCTTAAAAATACCTGCTATAATCTCCCCATGGAACAGAAAAATATTCGGAATTTTGCTATTGTTGCGCATGTGGATCACGGCAAGTCAACCTTGGCTGATCGCATGTTGGAGATTACCAAAACAATTGCCAAAGATAAGTTGCAAGAACAATTTTTGGACCAAAATCCTATAAGTCGGGAACGCGGAATTACTATTAAGCTTGCTCCAGTTCGGATGAACCATACGCTAAACACTTATAACTATACGCTGAACCTGATTGACACTCCCGGTCACATAGACTTCTCGTACGAAGTTTCGCGAACCCTCGCGGCGTGCGAGGGAGTAGTTTTACTCGTTGATGCAACACAAGGAATTCAAGCCCAGACAGTAGCGCATTTTCATTCAGCAAAAAAGTTGAATCTCGTGATGATTCCAGTGGTGAACAAAATAGATCTACCAAATGCGCAGACAGAAATAGTGATAAAGGAGATAGAGGGATTGGGTTTTAAAAAAGAAGAAATGATCTTTATTTCTGCAAAAACAGGAGAAAATGTAGAAGAGGTTTTACAAGCAGTAGTAGAAAGAATTCCTTCTCCAAAAGGAGACAGCGAGGGCCCACTTCGAGCGCTTATTTTTGACGCGGTGTACGACGAATATCGAGGCGTTGTCGCATACGTGCGGGTAGTAGATGGGCAAGTTGCTGCCAATACTTCTGTGCAGTTTTTTCAAAACAATGTGAAAAATGAAACAACGCAAGTAGGGATATTTACGCCATATTTACAAAAAACAGAACAATTAACCGCGGGAGAAATTGGATATATTATTACTGGTATTAAGGATATTAGGAAGGTTCGGGTTGGAGATACGATTATGGAGACCACCGCGCTTGGTCAGCCTTTTGCAGACTATACGATACCAAAACCCATGGTTTTTTTGGGCGTATATCCCCGTTCTACCAATGATTTGGTTCACCTGAAGGAGTCTTTGGTAAAACTTACGCTTAATGATACATCAATTGCATACACGCAAGAGTACTCGGCATATTTGGGTAGTGGGTTTCGTATAGGATTTTTAGGACTGTTGCATGCCGAAATTGTAAAACAGCGCTTGGAGCAGGAATTTGGTCTTCACCTACTCTTTACCATGCCACACGTGCTATATCAAACAACACAAGATGGGAGAACGCTTGAGCCCTACATGAAACTTACGATTTATACCCCAGTAGATTATGTGGGCGGTATTATGACTACATGCCAAAAGCAAAAGGGGAATCTGTGCGATATGACATATCATGATGCGTACGCAGTTTTGGTATACGATATGCCATACAGCATGTTTATCAGAGGACTTTCCTCAGAGCTTAAGTCAGTTTCTTCAGGATTTGCCAGCATTGACTATGAGCTGATTGAATATCGGGAAGCTGATTTGGTACATCTTGAAATGAGAATAAATGAGGTGAGTATAGATGTATTATCGGAATTTGTGTACAAAGATGAAGCAATATCAAAAGCTCGAGAAAAAGCGCTTGCTCTGAAAGAGTCACTAACCAGGCAACAGTTCAGGCAGATTATTCAGGGAGTGGTAGGCGCCAACATCATCGCTCGTGAAGAAATACCACCTTTTAGAAAAGATGTACTGCAGAAAATGTCAGGTGGAGATAGATCGAGAAAAGATAAGCTTTTGGATAAGCAGAAAAAGGGGAAATCAAAAATGATTCAAAGCGCGAGAGTCGTTCTTCCCCAAGAAGCGCTTTTTTCACTTCTTGAGAAGAAGTAGGTTAGAACGAGAAAAGGAGAAGTCCGCCGAATACTGCAACAACCGCTCCGACGATACCAACCCCAAGCACTCCTGCCGATGGTCCTGGTGGCGCTATGGTAACGGATGGTACAGGGACTTGCGTAGTAGGCGTAGCTACTGCTGTTTCGGTTGGCGTGGCGCTGCTTCCCGAACCTGTTCCTCCAGTAACTGTTGGAGTTAGGCTTTTAGGCGTAACAGTGATGGTTTGTGCGCACGTAGCAGAAGCAGCGCTTACTGCATTTGTGTTGTCGGTGAGCGTTGCCGATGCCTTAAAAGTTCCCGCATTATTGTAGGTATGGGCTGTTGAAAGACTGACTGTTTTGGTTCCTAATCCTCCTCCTGTGCTTATGGTTTGTACTGGTCCGTCTCCGAAATCATAGGTAACGCTACTAATAGTTCCGTCTTCATCTGTGCCGTTGACCGTAAAGGTGAGTGAGTATGGGGCAGCGCCAGTAATCGCTCTGTCTACATTTAATGTTGTACAAACAGGGGCTTTTGCTGTTGCTGGTGCAGATGCACCGCTTACCGTAACAGTTAGTTGATCTGCTGAAGAGAGCACGTCTTCATCCTGGCCGTCTTGTGGATTTGAAGACAGCACCAGAGTTGTGCCAAAATTGATGACAGCGTTACCAGCAGGCGCAGTATCAAGTGCCTTGAAATGAACTGTTGCTATTTTTGTGGTAGCAGAAAGCGTTTTGGATATATCCACTCCGACACTTGAGAGTACGATTCCGTAACGCGCAATCAGACTGCCATTGGCATAAGTAGGGTTAATAAGAGGAGAAACTGCCTGGGCGTTGGGGGTAATTGCTGCTCCAGTCGTTGCTATTCTGGTTGGGTCATAGGTGATATTTAGGCGAACTGTGGAAACTTGATTGGTTCCTGGATCAAGGATAACATCCAGGTCAAAAGCTTCACCAGCCTTTTTCGATATTGAACCAGTTGCGCAAGCTGTACTCCCCGCAGTTGCTGAGAAACAAAGCCTGGTTGATTTTTGGGCATTTGACTGGGTTTGCTGTTGCTGTTGGGACACATATACCGTAAGGGGAATAGCAACAAGAAGCAGAACCAAAGTACCAAATAAAAGAAGTTTTTTCATGTATACAATTCCCTCTCGCAAAAGAGGGTACAAAACTATCGTATAGAAGAAATTCTATTGTGTCAAGGTGTGTAAGGGGTGGGTCAATGCTCTTAGCATTTGACAAGACGCTTGTAAAACAGGTTTACATATGAAACAATTATCATGTGGATGATTTCCAAAAAGTAAAAATTAATTCCTTGTATTATCGTCTTGTAAAAAATTTCTTTCAAGCTTTAGGTACTTCTTTGGTTCTTGCGGTCGTTTTTGGAATACTTCCTGCAATTGGAGCCCAGTCAATAACACTGTTTTTTGGGATTCTAGGAACAATCTTACTTATTGTTTATGTGCTTGGTATTCTGAAAGCCCTCCTTGAGTATGTGAACTTAAAATATAAGGTTGAAGAACAATCCCTGAGTTTTAGAAGTGGGTTATTAAGCGTAAGTACAACTAATATTCCTTATTCAAAAATTACCAATGTCTCATTTGATCAAAGCTTTTTAGAAAGAATATTTTCGGTCGGAGATGTAAATATTGATGAAGAAGATTCAGGGGTTGGTTTAGCTGGAGTAGATAGTAAGATTGGAGATATTATTCTTGATGCAATAGCGAAGAAAAGCAACATTCAACCAATCTCCCAGAAAGTTTAGTTCTTCATAGGCATCCCTTTGTCCCTCAAGAGGGCCGGGGGCTTGACAAGGGAAATTGATTAGTGTATAAATTAGCAGTCACTTCTTCTAAGTGACATTTTTAATCTGAAATTATGAAATCTAAATCAACTATTCAACCACTTTTTGACAATGTACTCATCAAGCCTTTGGAAGCAGAGCAAAAAACTGCAAGCGGTATTATCTTACCCGACTCAGCCAAAGAAAAGCCACAAGCAGGAATAGTTATGGCTATTGGCACAGGAGCCCTTTCAGAAGAAGGAAAAGTCATTCCCATGAGAGTAAAAGTAGGAGATCAGGTTATGTACAAAAAATGGGGTGGCAATGAAGTAAAAGTAGAGGGTGTTGAGATGATTTTGGTAGAACAAAAAGACATACTAGCAGTAGTAAAGTAAAAAATATGGCAAAACAAATTAAATTTTCAGACGACGCGAGACAATCCCTTATCAAAGGGATAAATATATTGGCGCAGGCTGTAGTTACCACTCTTGGCCCCAAAGGACGAAATGTCGCGATTGATAAAAAATGGGGAGCGCCAAGTGTTATTCATGATGGCGTGACTGTCGCAAAGGAAATAGAGCTCTCAGATCCGTTTGAAAATATGGGAGCGCAATTGGTAAAAGAAGCAGCGAGTAAAACCAATGACGTCGCTGGAGACGGAACCACCACTGCGACTCTTCTTGCGCAATCTATCATTAATGCAGGCTTTAGACACGTTACTGCAGGAGCAAATCCTATGGTTCTTCGGGTGGGATTGGAAAAAGCCGTTGAAGTAGTGGTAGCTGAAATTAAAAAAATGTCAAAAACGGTAAAAGATACTGATGTTGCAAAAGTTGCTACTATTTCGGCACAAAATGAAGAAATAGGTAAAAAAATCGCTGAAGCTTTAGCAAAAGTTGGAAAAGACGGTATCATCACGGTGGAGGAAGGACGAGGAATGGAAGTATCCATAGATTACAAAGAAGGAATGGAATTCGATAAAGGATATGCTTCTTCATATTTTGTGACCAACAGTGACAAAATGGAGGCAGAAATTGAAAATCCATACATATTGATTACTGACAAGAAAATTTCTAATCTTGAGGAATTACTTCCATTTCTGGAGAATTTCATAAAAGTTTCAAAAAATTTAGTTATTATTGCCGATGATATTGAGGGTCAAGCGTTGGCTGCGTTAGTAGTTAACAAGCTTCGAGGGTCATTTAATGTGCTCGGGGTGAAGGCGCCAGGATTTGGAGATCGAAGAAAAGCAATGCTTGACGATATAGCAGTTTTAACTGGCGGAACAGTTATTTCTGAAGACACAGGGCGAAAATTTGACAGCGTTACCATAGAGGATTGTGGGCAAGCAGATAAAGTCAGATCTACCAATGAAGCGACTCAAATTATTGGCGGTAAAGGCCAAAAAGCAGAAGTGAAAGCACGAATAGACCAGATTAAAAAAGAAATTGATCGTTGCACCTCTGACTTTGACAAAGAAAAACTCCAAGAAAGATTGGCAAAAATGGCTGGAGGTGTGGCGATTATCAATGTAGGCGCAGCAACAGAAATAGAGTTAAAAGAGAAAAAAGAGCGTGTTATTGATGCGGTAGCAGCCACCAAAGCAGCTTTGGAAGAAGGAATTGTGCCAGGGGGTGGAGTAGCGCTTCTAAAAGCTCGAAAAGCATTGCCAAAATTAAAAGAAACATTAAAGCATGCTGACGAAAAAATTGGAGTTGATATTCTCTATACAGTACTCGCAGATCCTATGACATGGATTGTAAAAAATGCAGGAGTAGACGCGGGTTGGGTAACCAGAAATGTAGAGGATTCAAAAGTAGATGATTATGGATTTAACGTGATGACCATGGAGTTTGGTTCTATGATAACCGCTGGAATTGTAGATCCAGCCAAAGTGACTCGTTCTGC
>CAYICR010000001.1:0-7002 GCA_964361925.1 uncultured Gammaproteobacteria bacterium | reverse complement strand
TTTTATTGTCAATGATAGCTGTGTTGTGTTATAGTAGGGTCTCCTAATAGCAAAGCTCTCAGACATGAAAAAGGTATTTTTGTTTATCCTGCCGTTTTTTATCGCCTTCTTGGTGTTTGGGATATTCGTTTTTTTTCTTAACAAAAACAATAATAAGGGCGCGCTTCAGGTGACATCGGGTTTGGTAGTGAGTAATGTATATATCAATGGCAAGCTGATGGGCCAAACCCCTTTTTGTAAATGTCCCCCAAAAGATATGTTACCCGTTGGCGAATATACAATTCGTTTGGTTCCACAGGTTCAGGGTTTTGGGCCATTTGAAGAAAAAGTAACGGTGAGCAACGCAGTTCTTACTGCCGTAGATCGAACCTTTGGTGCAGCTGGAACATCAGAGGGCGTAGTCATATCATTGCTTCCGCTTTCTAACAAAGCTGGAGTAGAGCTGTTGGTGGTTTCTCTTCCTGACAAAGCAGACGTTTATGTAGATAAAAATAAAAAAGGAGCAACGCCCCTTCTTTTAAAAGATATCACTGATTCCGACCATGAGATACGCCTTGCAAAAGATGGATATGCGGAGAAATCAGTGCGTATCAAAACAGTACGTGGATACAAATTATCTGCGACAGTATATTTGGGAGTAAATATGATTCCAACGAGTAGTCTTTCTGCGCCACCTGCTTCTCCTTCAGCAATTCTTACTAAGGTTACTATTTTGACTACGCCAACTGGTTTTCTGCGAGTGAGAAAAGAACCATCTGCAGATGCGACGCAAATTGCTCAAGTAAAGCCAGGAGAAGAGTATGAGATTTTGGAAGAAAAAGAAGGATGGTATCTTATAAAATTAACAGACGGATCAGGGTGGATTAGTAGTGAGTACGCCACAAAGAAATAATTATCCCCCGATAACATAGATAATGGTTATGACTAAAAATCCCCAAATACATACAGTAGCAAGCAGTGGTATATCTGAAAGAAGCACTCTGTCTGGGCTCTCGCCTTCATGTTTTTCATAAATATCCTGTAAATAGCGCATAAGCCCGTATACCACGGGGATGATAGTTATCATGAGCCATTTTCTATTAAAAAAGTCAGGGAGAAATTCAGGCATAAGTATGCCAAGTGATATCTTAAATCCACTGGGGTTTTCCAGAAAAGTAAAAAGTGAATAGAAGATAAATGTTGAAGTGGCAAAAACCGATGCATATACGTCAAGCAGTCTTTCGGAATAATGCGAGAGCGATGCGCGAGTCAGTTTTATTTCCGCGGGAGAATATTTGGAGAGAAGCGTAAGCTCTGATCTTCTTTTGCCAATTGCCAAGAAAAGTGAAAGAGCGATAGTGGCAAGCAAAAGCCATACTGAAATATGCAGACCGCTTGCGAATTCTCCTGCATACACACGAAGAATGTATCCTGCGGCAATGACGATAATATCTATAACCGCGATGTGCTTAAGAACCATGGAGTACAGAATATGAAGCGCGAGATATACGAGTACGCAAAGGAAAAAGGCAGGGGTTACAAAAAGCGCTGCGAGTAGGGATCCTCCGATGAGAAGTATTGCTATAGCCAAAGCATTGGGAACAGAAATGTCTTTATGGGCGATTGGTCGGAATTTCTTGAATGGATGAAGCCTATCTTTTTCTCGGTCAAAGATGTCGTTGATCACATATACCGAAGAAGAGAGGCCACAGAAAACAAAAAATCCAAGAATCACTTTTTCTAAAATAGGCCATTCAAAAAGATACCCGGTAAATGTAATTGCAGCAAAAATAGCAAGATTTTTTATCCACTGACGAGGCCTGAGTAATCTCAGAATACTAAAAAGTGTTTTATTCATCTTTGTTTTCAAGTACGAAATGTAAAAACAAAAGCCCTCCTCCTACGATAACGCATAACATAATTATCACATATATTTTTCCTTGACTTGTAAGCAGGAGTGATATTGCTCCCAATATAGCAGAAATACACCAGTAGAACAATGCGATTTTTTGTTGACCCCATCCAAGCTTAAATAGGATGTGGTGGAGATGTTTTTTATCGTGCTTGAATGGAGATTTTCCTTTGATAACCCGACGAAAAATTGTAAATACCCCATCAATCATGGGAACCCCCATGACCAAAATTGCCGTAGCGAGTTTCGCGCCAGACAAGATGCTTACGACGCTTAGCAAAAGATAAATAGAGGTTGCGCTGTACCCGGGGAAGATTTTTGCTGGAAATTTATTAAATACGAGAAATCCCAAGGAGGCGCCTGCGATAATAAAAGAAAGATGTGCTGCAATAAGCGAATTGGTGTCAGCAACGGGAAAGCGAAGGCTTAGGATGCCGATTACGATACTTGAAATTGCGACAATACCAGGCATTTGTCCATCTACCCCCTTGCTCCAATTAAGCATATTCATAACCCATACAATCCAAACCAACGCAATAATATCTGAGAGAGAAATGATGAAATGAAGACCTAAGATAGTAAAAGGAAGTATAAAAGTATCCAGGTGGAGAACCCCTCCAAAAGGGTTAGTAACAAAGTTTATGCCAACACCGCTTAATACGAGTATTCCTCCAACAACGACATTGGAGGTAAGTCGTATGTAGGGAGAAATATCAAACATATCATCAAGTACCCCAACAACAAGAGCGATAAAAGCAGCGCTAAAAAGAGCGATGGTTATGGGGGTGACAGGGAGAAATAAAATTCCCGTAATGAGAACTCCAAGAAAAAATGGTACTCCTCCTGCTCTTGGAATGGGTTTGTGATGAAGCATTGCAGGATGCTGATGTGTGGTTGGGTCATCAAGAATTCCAAGCTTTTTAATAAGTGGAATAAGGCAATAGGTCAATATCAGGGTGATGAGAAAGGCGATGAGAAGGGGTATGAAAAAAATGATATTCATGTTGTTATAGCACGATAAGAATAGTTCGTACCATAAGCGCAAAAATAAAAAGTGAAAGGAGCATATTGGTAACGTGCAAAATTCTGGAAAGTAATGGAATGGATCTGTAAAGCTTGTATGAGCAAAATGTGTTAAGGATATACATGATTACTCCGAGTAGCAGGATGAGAAATAAATCATTTCTTGTTCCAAGCCGTAGGTCTCCCCACGGCATTTGATTATATACAGGAAGAAGGGGAGGAAGAAACTGATAAGAAATTGCGATACCACCAATAGTGAGAAAAAAAAAGGTAAAACTTACCAGCGTTGAGGCGTAGAGAATCTTATCGTTTTTTATGTGACTAATAAGTGCGCTCATAAACAGCGGCTTCTTGAATATTGAGTCGGTGTACGTATTGGGTGAGCGAATAAGGAATGGGAGAATTGGTCGTAACAAGAATATATTTTGGTTTCTGCTTGAGCAATGCAGTGTAGGTTTCATCAAGAGTTTCTTTTTTTGCGGTGATGTGATAAGCAACGGTAAATCTGCCAGGCGGAAGCTTGTTGGTTAGTTTATAAATTTGCGCGTTGTTGCCCCAAATAAATATGTTATCTGATGGTTTGGTTTTCAGGAGAATATATTGGGCCAATTGATAATCGCGCGGTGTTTTTCTATCAAAAAATTCATAGTAAGAGGTTACATCTTTACTTCCCAAGATAAAGTTAATAAAGTTTCCGTAGTAGGGGATTGTTTTGGTATAAAGGGTAAAGTTGAGATGAACTAACAGGACAACAAAAAGGAGAACGCCACCAATAAAAATAGGAGTTTTTGTGTATAAAGTCTTCGGAGTTAAAATTTGGTCAATAACCAAGCTGTATACGTATGCGCTCAAGAGACAAAAACTTGGGAGAAGAACAAGGAGATAGTGGACATATGGGCGCTGGGCAAAAAATGTATTAAAAAGTGAAAACGATAACCATATGAGAATAAATAAAATACTGGTATGTATTCTATTGCGATTTTTGAAAAGTACGAGCAGAAAAGTTGTTAAAAGAATCATTTTGATAACGAGGAGTCCTTGGGGAATGATAAGGCGATTTCCATACCCAACGTAGCCAATCATTTGTGTAAAAGCGCCTTGGTAAAATTCTTTGAATGCCCCTTTTGCGAAAAAGAAAATCATAGTGCCAAGAATAGGTGTGCCAAATCCAATCGGATACCACCAAAGTTTTTTTAGTAATATTGGTATTTTTGCAAACGACTCAAAGTTCATAAAAATAAGAAAGGCAAGAAACGCAGTAAAATCAAAAAGTCCAACTATTTTGGTGAGAAATGCAAGTGATGATAAAAGTCCTGCGATAAATAAATTTCTCGTTCCATGCGTGGTTTTTTCGGAGACGATAAGGATGCCAGCGCAAATAATGGGCAGAAGCATGAAATTTTCTGCATTAGCGATATTTCCTTCCAAAAGCGGGGAGCCAAAAAGTATAGAAAAGAGTAGTGATACGATGAACGGAAAGTTTTTTGCTTGCGTTTTGGAAAGATGAGGCAGGTTTTCAGATAATTTTTTTGCCAGAATGAATATGGCGATAATGGTGGCGATGCCAAAAAGTAATGATAAGACTCGAAGAGAAAATTGATCTCCGCCAAATAATCCATAAAGTATATAAAGCAGTGGGGGCTTGTTGTCCCAGATGTCTTTGTACAAAAGAGCGCCGTTTTTAAGAGCAAGACCTATGGTTTGGTAAATTCCCTCGTCTCCGTACCAATTTGGTTCAAAAAGAGATGGAAGTCGCAGAAAAAAGAACAACAAAGAAGGAACGATTAAAAATGCATGAAAGTGGCGTGATAGAAATTTCATAGTTTCTCTGTTACTTTATATTCTAATCTTTTTCCTAACATAAGTTGAGTATGAGAAATAAGAGCAGGGAGTGTTGATAGGAAAAACCCTACGAGAGGAAGAAGCATGAATTCAAGAGGGAATAAGAATTGGCGGGTTTTGGAAATCTGTTGATGAACGTGTCGATTGCGGAAATCAATAATAATCATGGTGAGAAGTGCAACAAGGCACGAGGTGAGGATAAATCCCGCAACACGGGGAACGTTATATCCCAAAGCAGTTCTTGAAAATGCAGGATTAATAAATGGCATAATATTGGCAGCTACGGTAATGATAAACCAATTTGCTGGCCAAAGGAAATGATCGAGCAATACATTATAGAGAATAACTGTTTTTCTCACAAACGGTACGTTGGGAACCGTGAACCACCATTTGATAAAAAGCGGATCATCAGATACTCCCCATGACCATCTGCGTTCTTGATGATATTTGTTTACTAGGCTGTTGAAATAGCCACGGGAGTGTGGGGCGTCCATGGATGTTTTGAGAAAAATTGGCTCAACCCACGCTTCCCCTTTCAGTTTATAAAATGCTTTAAAGAAGATGCGATAATCTTCGGGAATAACATCGGTATCCCAAAATCCAATATCCTTGAGCATTTTAAAGGATAGAGAATAAGTGGAGTTAGAGATAAGTCGATCTTTTTGAACTAAAACTCCAGTTCTCCAAAGGCTTCCAAAGAACGCGATAACTCGAATGGGGGCAGGAACTTCCCAGAAGTTGTTGTAGTTGACGTTGGCTGATTGCCAGAATTTATTATAGCGTTTTGGGTCACTGAGAAATTTATGGGTAAGGTATGAAAAAAATTGCCGATCGAAAATAGAGTCTGCATCTACTGATGAGATGGTCGCGAAATCAATATCGAGCTTTCCTTTTACAAATAGTTTTTCGTACGCTACTTTTGCGCCAAATGCTTGATTTGAGGATTTTCCTTTTACCTCACCTTCGATGTCTGGATGGAAACTGGCAAAAATATCACCAAAAACATGTTGGAATTTTTTAATAATTTCTTCAGCTTTTTCTTTTCCGTCAGGCTCTCGCTCTTCCATAGCAAGTACTATATATATTTGTTGAGTTGGAAGTGTCTGATTGGCAATTGACTGAATGGAGGAGATGAGTTTGCTGACGTTTTCTTTGTAGTTGGGGATGACTACTATATGTGAGACTTTTTTAAATTCATCAAGTGCTTTTGCTTTTTCTACCCAATTTATTTTCTCGGCGGCTTTTATGCGCTGAGAAGCAATTTGCGCGGTAATCATGAGAGAAAAAGATTTATAGAACCAATAAACATCAAAAAATAATATAAAATATGCAATAAAAATTGGCGCAAACAGCGATCCCCAGATAGGAGAGAGAATAATGGTGAGCGAAAAAAGTCCGGGTATTATTTCAAGCGCGCGCCTTGTTTTCACTGGATAACGAGAAAATATCGTGTTAAAAAAAGTTGTCATATAGATTTAGCGTTTAGTTAATCAGCGTCTAGCCTTCAGTTTAAACAGTGTTTCGGCGTTGTGCGTTGTTTGAGCATCAAATTCTTCAAAAGAAATGCCTTTTATTTTTGCTAAGAACTCTGCGATAAGTATAACATATGCAGGCTCATTTCGTGTTCCTCGGTGTGGTTCTGGGGTGAGATACGGGCTATCGGTTTCAACAACCATGCGATCTATGGGAGTAAGCCTCGCAATATCTTTTAGATCAGTATTTTCTCTGGGAGCCAAGCCGTCGTATGTTACGTTGCCATCAAAACCGATATAGAAGCCAAGTTCAAGTGCGTCCCCAAGCACTTGTTCGCTTCCTGCAAAACAGTGAAACATGCCGGGTGTGGGAAGAAGTTTGTGTTTATTTTCTTTTAGTATTTTTATAATATCTTCTCCTGCCTGGCGGTTATGAATCTGAAGGGGAAGTTTTACTTGGAAAGCAAGATTAATTTGTGCTTGGAATACTTGTTTTTGAATTTGGGGCTCTACAATGCCATTAGATTTATAGCTAAAATAATCTAAACCAATTTCGCCAATGCCAACAACTTTTTTATTTTTAGCTATTTTTTCAAGTTTTTCTATCCATCCTTCTTCTACTTTATCTGCGTGGTGAGGGTGTATGCCGACAATAGCGTAGAGGTCCTCGTATTTTTCGGCAAGTTCTACCGCTTGTCTTGAGGAATCAATTTTCGTTCCAACATTAATAATCTTAGTTACGCCCCTCTCTTTCGCCCTTTGAATAACCTCGTC